>JAIRYS010000001.1 GCA_031267535.1 Holosporales bacterium
AGCTCATACTGGATCTATAAGAGTGGTGAAGACATGGCCAAAGAGATTGGGATTTCCAGGTCTTCTGTAAAAAAAGCCTTTGGACAACTTCTTAAATATGACTTGATACAGAAAGAGCAGCTTTCTTCCGACAAAATGGACCACGTCAATTACATTTCCTTAAAGTTGGATAATGTTTTAAGGCTTCTAGGAATAAATACTGAGCCAATCTTTTGTAATAATGATTTGTTAAAACAGGATAAAGATTCACCCTCCCAGACTAGTCTGTCCGGTGAAAATTCAAATTCTGAGTTTAAGAATGCGCAAGCTGCGGAGGAGTCCTCAGACTTTCCGGCCATAACTGTGGTTCGACCCCCCTGCCCTGCCCCATTTGACGGCGACGAAGTCTGGTGGCAGACGATTAACGCTTTGGACGTTCCGCTGAAGAAAACGCCGGCGAGAGTCGCGTATGTCATAGCAGCGTGCAAGTTCTTTCAATGCTCGCCGGAAGAAGCAATCAAGCATGTGAAGGAAATCATCAAGCGCAACGTGGACTGGCTAAGAAATCTTGGCAAGCGAATTACGCTACACTTCATGTTGAGCTATGACAACCTCAAGCGCTATGCAAAGACTTTTTGGAGGATAGACATGCCTAGAGAACCGGAAAAGAAAATACCAATAGCCGACAGAAGGGCTGCTCTTAGGAGTCTGCCGTATGATATCAAGCAGCTGATTATCAACGAAGATAAGCTGGACGTCTTCTACGCTTGGTTTAGAAACGTTACATTCAATGGCCATACAATCATTGCGCCTAATAATTACGTAAAATTCTTATGTTATACTATTGTTTTTTTATTGCTCATGGTTAAAATGATAGATATGAAAAGCGTTATGATGATGGCAACGGCGGTAACTGCGTTGTTTACCACTGAAATCGCAGATTGCAGTCGTGCTTCTGGAAGTCTTGTCGGAGATCTTTACCGAGGAGACGGCGGAAGATTCGCTAGTCTCGTTTGTGACAGAGACCAACCTCCTAGAAGTATAAGAAGTATAATTTGTATAGACGGGAAGGCCTATGTAGTCTCGTCAGTGGAACGATTTAGTGGCGGTGGTGGTCGTCGTCCATCGATATCGTCGGATAGCGCAGAGGCTCTCTTGATAAGTAGAAGCGCTTATCTTAGAACGCCAGGCGTGACCAGATTCGCATTGACACTGGGTTCTATGTGCATTCCGTCCAGTGTACGGATTTTCGAAGTAGAGTGTTTTATTTATTGTGAATCACTGAGTGACGTAGCCTTTGCGCCCGACTCGCAATTGAGAACGATAGAACCCCATGCCTTTCGTCTATCTTCACTGAGATCTATATGCTTTCCGCCCAGTGTAGAGAAGATAGGAGTATGGTGTTTTCATGGTTGTGGACGCCTGGTCAGGGTAACGTTTGCGCCCGACTCGCAATTGACAAAGATCGAAGACCGTACCTTCGCCGGTTGTTCTTCGCTGGAATCTATATGCCTTCCGCGCAGTGTAGAGAAGATCGGAGAAAAGTGTTTTGAGGATTGTGCATTACTGAACGAGGTAACGTTTGAGCGCGACTCGCAAGTGAGGACGATCGAAAACGAAGCCTTTTTTTACTGCTTGTCACTGGCATCGATGCGCATTCCGCGCAGTGTAGAGAAGATCGGAGAAAGGTGTTTTTCTGATTGTAGCGTACTGAGCGTCGTAACTTTTGAGTCCGGCTCGCACTTGAGAGCGATCGGACCTCGTGCCTTTGCCGATTGTTCACTGGAATCTATATGCCTTCCGACTACTGTAGAGACGATTGGCAGTAAGTGTTTTGACAACTGCACCAGTCTACGCCTCGTAGAATTTGGATCGGGCTTTCGACTGAGAAGTATAAGAGGAGATGCTATTCCTAGCAGAGCTAGGGTTGTGATTGCCAGACATTAAGCTCAAGCAAACCTGGCGTCAGTTCACGCATTATTGA
Organism: Holosporales bacterium; assembly: GCA_031267535.1. Taxonomy (GTDB): domain Bacteria; phylum Pseudomonadota; class Alphaproteobacteria; order UBA3830; family JAIRWN01; genus JAIRWN01. The sequence goes on from JAIRYS010000001.1 coordinate 1,964, forward strand.
CAGAACTTGCGTGCCGTTGCTCAGTTTTTTGATCTTTCTGATTTCTGATTTTACAATGTCAATTGGAAGAGCTTTAAGCCCTTCCTCATGCTTTATGATTGCCTCTATGACGCTGGGCTCTGGTCTTTGCGCAGAAAGCTTTCCCCAAAATCTGAAATACCTCAGTATCCTGATGTAGTCTTCTTGTATCCTTAAAGACGGGTCGCCGATAAACCTTACGCGCCCTTGCTTGAGGTCGCCTATTCCATCATAAGGATCGAACATCTCTCCGGACCGAGCCATATATATTGAGTTTACAGTGAAATCGCGTCGCTTGGCGTCTTTTTCCCATGAAGTTGTAAACACTACATCTGCCTTTCGCCCATAGGTTTTGACGTCTTCACGCAAGGTGGAAACTTGAAAAGTTTGGCCTTCGTATTTGATGTGAATAACACCATAACGTGCCGCAAATGGGTTTATTTTGATTCCGTCAAGAACCTTAAGCGCCTTTACCGTTTGGTCGGGCATTGCGGTTGAGGCTATATCTACGTCCTGGGACTTTATGTCAAGTAGGGCGTCGCGTACACAGCCGCCGACAAATCTGGCCTCGAATCCATTGGCGACTATTGCGTCAATCAGATCTGTATTTATCCTCGTTAAAACGATTTCCTGCGCAAGGGGTATAGATGGTGTATCTGGCATTTCTTGTTCGACGCTGTCTGTTATGCTAGGCTCGGTAGAATATTAGGCTGTAAACGCTGTGGACGAAATTAAAAATTTAAAATTCGAAGAAGCGCTTAAAGAACTTGAGCTAATCGTTAGAAAGCTAGAGGAGGGCAATACGCCCCTGGAGCAGGCTATTGAGCTGTACGAGAAGGGCGCTGTTTTGCGCAAACACTGCCAACAGGCGCTTGATGACGCTAAACTACGTATAGATAAAGTTGTACAAGACGGCGAAAAGATCGATTTGGTTCCAATTCAACTAGATGGGCAAGCTACTTAAGCTCGGTTGGCTATGGCTAAAATTATAGACGGGAAAGTCTTGGCGGAAGGCGTGCTGAGTAATGTGCGTCAGCGCTTTCAAGATTTGGGCCGGCCGGTTACCCTTGCCATTATAAGGATTGGCGATGATTCGGCCAGTATCGTGTATATCCGAAACAAAAAACTCGTAGCCAAAAAGTTGGGCATAGCAGTGAAAAGCTTTTGCCTTCCCAAGACCACAAAATCCGATGAGGCGGCCAGTCTAATAGATGGGCTAAACGCCGACGAAAACGTTGACGGCATTTTGCTTCAACTGCCTTTGCCGAACCATCTTGCCCCCAGAAAGCTTATCGACAGAATTTTCCCAGAGAAAGACGTTGACGGCCTAACGCTGGTTAATCAAGGCAAGCTGTTTATCAATGACAGCAGCGGCATGCGTCCGTGTACGCCAACAGGAATCATGCACATGATAAAATCAGCAGGACAAGATATATCAGGCATGCACGCGATCGTGCTGGGGCGCTCGCAAATTGTTGGAAAGCCTCTGGTTCAGATGCTACTGCAAGAAAATTGTACGGTAACCAATGCGCACTCGTACTCTCAAGACTTGCCAGGCGTTTGTAGGAATGGGGATATTGTTATTAGCGCAGTAGGAAAACCTCAATTTGTGCAGGCTGACTGGATCAAAGAAGGGGCGATAGTCATTGACGTAGGGATAAACCGCGACAAACACAATAAAATAGTGGGTGATGTAGACTTCCTGTCAATCAGTCGTATAGCTAGAGCAATTTCTCCGGTACCTGGGGGGGCTGGTCCCATGACCGTCGCCTACTTAATGCATAATGTGGCAGAAGCGGCAACAAAACAACAGCGGCAAAAATAGATATTGAGCGATAACAGATCAGAGCTGTTTTCTGTAAACTCTGGCGTGTTATCATCAGCGCGCTGAATGGGTTGTGTTAGTTGTTTATGTGGCTTCTGTACGGGCTGGTTATATTCATTGTTTCGGCAACGATTGCCAAAATCATGGTCTCGCTTGGCATTACTGACCGATTGACCACTAGGTCGCTTCACACCTGTCCAACGCCACGCGCAGGCGGAGTCGCCATAGTCGTCGCCTACAGCTTAGGTATCGCAGTACTGTACCGCCACGAACCAGAGATATTCGGCATATATTCCAATGGCCAGTTGTGCACGATCGCCGTGGCAATAGCAGCAATCGTTGTTACAAGCCTTTATGACGATATTCGTCCAATTTCGTACACATACAGACTTATTGTTCAGATTGTTTGTGCGGCAGCGATTGCTCAGTCTGGACTGGGGCTAAGCAAATTGTGGCTGCCTTATGTTGGCTATATTCAGTTAGGCGCTTTTAAGACCCTGTTTACGATACTTTGGATCGTGTCATTTATAAACATCTTTAACTTTATGGACGGCGTGGATGGGCTGGTCGGCGGGTGCAGCATCCTTGCATGTGCCTTTTTGGCAATCATCGCCCAAGGTAATGGCGCCAGCTTAATGCAGTATAGTTTGGCGATACTGGCGCTCTCTATCGCGGGTTTTTTGACGTTTAATTTCCCCAAAGCCAAAATATTTATGGGCGATGTGGGCAGTCATTCTTTAGGGTTTTTATTCGCTTTGCACGAGATAAATATGGACGCTATACATGCGTATGTTACGCCTGCCGATAATTTTATCCCATGCCTAACGGCGATTATCATCGTGGGTAATTTCGTGTTTGACGTAGTGTTCACGCTGGCCAGAAGACTAGCTTCTGGTAAAAGCATAGTACTGCCCCACAACGAATTCTTGTTCCATATTTTGTATAAAAACAATTGGTCTCACATAAAAATCTCACTGCTGCATTTTGGGTTTGTGGTCTTTCAAGGCGGGCTGGCGTGCATCTCAAAGTCAAAGACTTCTATGGCGTTGTCTGCCTTAGTTGTGCTTGTGGTGCAGGCAACATACGCCTGTATAGTGCTGCATATGAAAAAGACCGCAGATGCAAAGTAAGCTGCAGTGGGTATACGGCAAACATGCAGTCAAAGCTTGCCTTGCGAACGCTGACCGCAAGGTTGCTAGGGTCGTTGCCCAAAGCCAATCGGATGCTTTGCTTGATTTGGCAAAGTTGCGAGGTATTAAAGTTGAACCGGCACCAGAAGGCTGGTTTGACGGGGAGTTTCACGGTCAAGTTCATCAGAAAATCGCCGCTTTGGTCGAATGTTGCCGTCCAAAAGACCTTGACGATGTGATTGAAGAAAGTAAAAGCGTCGTCATACTTGATCTTATCACCGACCCACATAATCTTGGGGCGATTTTGCGGTCTGCGGCTGTGTTTGGAATTGGTGGAGTTATTGTCCAGAACAAGGGCTCGCCACAGGAAAGCAGCGTCATCAGCAAAGCCGCTTCCGGCGCGGCAGAGCTGGTTTCCTTAATCCGCGAGACCAACCTTGCTCGCGCCATTGAACGTCTTAAAAAGGGCGGATATTGGTGTATTGCGCTTACAGAACATGGCGACCGGCCGCTTGATTCCATCGATATGAGCGGCAAAATAGCGCTTATCATCGGTGGTGAAGGCGACGGTATTCGTAGGCTCATCCTTGAAAAGAGCGATTTCAAAGCCTATATTCCGAACACTGCCGGCCATTTTTCAGTATTAAATGCGGCTCAGGCTGCGACTGTTGCTATGTATGAGCTGGCTAAATTTGGAGGTAGAAACAAATAATGGCGGGAATTTCGACATATCTGGCGCTGGCGATTGCTGCTTCGGTGGGTTATTTGATTGGCTCAATCCCTTCAGGAGTTATCTTTTCAAAATGGCTGGGTAAAGGCGATATAAGACAGCGCGGGTCTGGCAATATCGGCGCGACCAATGCCCTCAGAACTCAGGGAAAGTTGGTCGGCGCCTTGACCCTCGCGTCTGATTTAGCCAAAGGGGCCTTAGGATATCTGTTGGCGATACTGATCTCGCAACAGACCGCCTCCCCCTCAACATATTTGTTTAAGTGGATGGGGATTTTAACGCCAGTGTTGGGTCATATTTTTCCGGTTTGGCTCGGCTTTTGCGGCGGTAAGGGCGTGGCTACAGCGCTTGGCGTTACAGTTGCTGCATGTCCGTGGCTTAGCGCGACTTGCTTGGCCATTTGGGCCGGTGTTTTTGCGATATTTAAAATTTCGTCAGTCGCGAGTATATCGAGCGTAGCGGCCGCCCCAGTCATATTGGCGTTGTCCGATTGCGGCTGCTGCAAAGGGCTGCTTTACCCGTGCCTAATCGTTTCGGCGCTGGTTGTTTACAAGCATAAAGACAACATCATTGGGATACTCCGCGGTACAGAAAAGCGAATAACCAAATGATGTTCTCTGAACAAGAAAGGACGGCTCGGCTGCGCTTGGCCAAAAGCCTTAACGTAGGTCCGTCAACATTCGTTAAGCTTACCAGCAAATATGGGTCGGCTAATTCTGCGATAAAATATCTGTCCAATCATAAATCTAAGTACAGCGAGGGGATATGCTCGCTTAACAACGCTGCGGACGAGCTTCGCCAGATTGAAAAACTTGGCGGACAGCTTATCTTTTTGGGTGAGTCTTTGTATCCCAACGCGCTTGCCATGATTGCAGATCCCCCGCCGACGATAAGCGTCCTGGGTAACTGCCAGATGATCGAACGGCTTCCTTCATTAAACTTATTTGCGGTTGTTGGATCGCGGGCTTGTTCGTATAACAGCGCACGTTTTGCGTATAATTTGTCGCAAGACTTGTCTGCGGCTGATGTGACGGTTGTGTCTGGGCTGGCTCGCGGAATCGATACCCAAGCGCATAGGGGTGGCCTTGCATCCAAAGGAAGTTCTATAGCCGTACTAGCTTGTGGTCTTGATATGCCTCCATACCCGCCTGAGAATAAAGATCTTTATTTTCAGCTGCGAGAACAGGGATTAATAGTGTCGGAAATGCCGCTTGGGGCAGCTCCGCAAGCGACTCTATTCCCGCGCAGAAATAGGATAATCGCCGGTCTAGCGCGCGGAACGCTGGTTGTAGAGGCGGCGGACAGATCAGGCTCTTTAACCACTGCTAGGTATGCCCTTGAGTACAATCGGGACGTCTATGCAGTGCCGGGTTTTCCTTTAGACCCAAGGTGCGTTGGAACCAATCGACTACTGAAAAACGGGGCGACTTTGGTTGAATCGGCAGCCGATATATTAAGCAACTACCCCAACTTAATTAGATCTTCGCTACCAAGCGATATATTAGAATTTGAAGAGCCCATCAGCGTTTGGAATTTCCCGGAAACAAATAATACGGCCGTGCAGGCGACAGATCTGGGCCAAGTCGACAATAAGTCTAAAATTCTAAGTATTCTTGGAGCTAACTCCATCGCTGTCGAGGATTTAGTTTGCGAATGTTGCGTTCCAGCTAACGAGCTTATGGCTACGCTAACAGAGCTTGAGCTAGACAACAAAGTTAAAATCGAGAACGGGCAGCAGGTAAGTCTTATAATGTGATCAAACTGAAATGGGAACCTGCAAATTTACTTGCCTTAATGATTCATTAACGTTTGTGTTATTCATACGACGGTGCAGAAATGTTGATCAGGCTATGACCTATAGTGCAATATTGGCTCGCCAAATCAAATGGAGACGCTTAGGTAGATGTTGCCGGACCTTAAGCCTAACTTAATGCCACCGGCAATTATCGTGTTTATAAGAAGTTTGTTGTATATATAATACCAGAAGTATATCGCAGCCCATTAAAATGGGCAAGTAGCGGCGCGCACCTCATGCAGATTTTGGCAAACAATATTCCCGAAAACGTTGACGAAGCAGGCTTTGCGCCTAGCAATCTGGAAGCCGAACAGGCTTTACTCGGGGCGCTTATGCTCGATAACAGTCTGTTCGAAAAAGTCTCCGATTATTTATGTCCGCATCACTTCTCTAATGGCGCCCATGCTTTGATATTCAGTTCAATCAGCGCTTTGGTTGAGCGGGGAGATACGGCCAACCCCATCACCCTTAAACAGTACCTAGAACAAACCGCCGAGATAGAGCAAGTAGGTGGAGCCGGTTATTTGGTTGATCTTACTACAGCAATTGTTTCTTTGCATAGCGCTGCCGATTATGGACGCACGATATACGACCTGTGTCTCAGGCGTCAGCTTATCAGCTTTGGCAACGAGGTCGTCGACGAGGCTAGAAAATTCAACATAGACGCCAATGCAACCACCCAAATAGAAATTGCCGAGCAAAAGTTATTTGAGTTGGCTGATAAAGGCCAGCTTGAAGGTGGGTTTATTAAGTTTTCAAGCGCACTAAGCCAAGCGATGAGCAGCGCCGAGGCGGCGTACAAAAGCGATTCTAAGATAACTGGCGTTACCTCCGGCTTTACTGAGCTTGACAAGCGCCTTGGCGGTTTGCACAAGTCAGACCTAATAATCATTGCCGGACGGCCGTCCATGGGTAAGACAGCGCTGGCGACCAATATCGCTTACAATGCGGCTAAAGCACAGATGCTGGGCAAGACGGGTGGTGGGATGGTGGCTTTTTTCTCGCTGGAAATGTCGTCTGAACAGCTGGCAACCCGTATCATCGCCCAGGAATGCAATATCGCCTCAGACCGCATAAGAAGAGGCGAAATAAAAAACGCCGACTTCAAGCGGTTTACCGAGGTCGTGCGCGAGATTGGTCGTATCCCTTTGTCTATAGACGACACTCCTGCCCTGACCATTTCCGCGCTAAGAAATCGCGCGCGCAGGCTTAAAAGGCAGCAAGGGCTTGATTTAATCGTTATCGACTATCTTCAACTTTTGCACATTCCTGGGGCTGGTAAACTCGACAATCGGGTGCAGGAAATATCCTATATCTCAAGGATGCTAAAAGCGATTGCCAAAGAGTTGGACGTGCCGGTTATTGCCCTATCTCAGCTGTCTCGCGCAGTTGAACAGCGTGATGAGAAAAGGCCGCAGCTGGCCGACCTGCGCGAATCTGGGTCAATAGAACAAGACGCGGATATTGTGCTGTTTATATACCGCGAGGAGTATTATGAATCTCGTAAAGAGCCGCCTCAGGGTACGGAGAAGCACGAGCAATGGCAAAATAAACTTTCCAAAATTTACAATACAGCCGAAATTATCGTCGCTAAGCAAAGGCATGGTCCTATCGGGACCATCAAGCTGTTCTTTGACGGCAAGGTGACTAAGTTCGATAACTTAAGCGAAAAAACGCAAAGTTAAATCGCTGTCATTTATATCTAAGAAGCTGCCTGCAAATTCAATTGGCGTAAGGCTTCACTGGATATGATGCCGGCAGAAAGTGCTAAATTAATGGATCTGGCAGATGATTTCATTGGGATAGTGACGGCATGATTGCATTTATCTAGCATATAAGTCGGCAATCCAACGCTTTCACATCCGGCAATTAGCACGTCGCCTGCTTTGTACCTAAACTGAGTATAAGGAACGCCGGATTTTGCGGTCATTGCAATCAACCTGCATGGCTCTGTCAAGGAGTGTTCAAATTCTTCGTATGAGTTGTGATAGTGCAGATCTGCTAAACGAACATAGTCCATTCCTGCGCGTTGGAAATGTTTTTCGCTTAGCAGAAAACCGCACGGCCCGATAATGTCTATATGAAACCCCAGGCAGGCAGCTAAACGCACAAGGGTTCCGGCATTGTGCGGGATTTCCGGCTGAAAAAGGGCCAAGCGTATCATGCCAGATAGTCGCGCCAGATTGGAGACTCTAGCTTTTTCAGGAATTCTCTGTGAAGCTTGACCTCTTCTTGCGAAGGCAAGTAGGCGCGAGGTTCGGTGAATTCGCGCTTGGTTTTGGCTGATAAGGCAAGCGATTCTTTTTCTTTGTCTGAAAATGCAAACTTAGTCTGGCGACCGCCGATTAGGTTTAGGTAAACTTCCGCCAGCAGCCCGCAGTCTATAACCGCGCCATGCTTTACCCGGGCCGAGGTATCTATGTTAAATCTGTTGCAAAGAGCGTCAAGACTTGCGGGAGCGCCAGGGAACTGCTTGCGCGCGATAAACAATGTGTCAATTGCTCTTGATGGCGCGATTTGGGGTTTTTCGACTAAATCCAGCTCGAAATTTAAAAATTTAATGTCAAAAGCAGCGTTGTGTATTACCAGATTTGAATCAGATATAAAATTCAGGAAATCATCGACCGCGTCTGCAAACAAAGGCTTACCGACCAAGAATTCGGTTGTTATGCCACTTATTGCAGTAGCCTCTGCCGGAACGTTTCGCTCTGGATTTAAGTATATCTGATATTCGCGTCCAGTCGGCACGTGGTTGATAAGTTCTACTGCGCCTATTTCAATAACTCTGTGCCCTGAGTAAGGATCAAGCCCAGTAGTTTCAGTATCTAAAACAACTTCCCTTAGCATAACGCCAACATGATGATGTTCTACATACTAACACCATAGGCTAAAGCAGAGCAACGAAACGTAACTTAATGGACGTAATTTGATTGTGTCTTAGGCTTTCTACACAAAATAGCTGTTTCTTGTGCACGAAATTTAGTGTAATTTTATTCAAATGTGTTGAAGGATGATTGTATGCGGTTATTTAAAGTGTTTTTGTTGGGGCTTTTTGTTTTAGGCGGTCAGCAGGCGCAGGCAAATATTTTTAGCGACTGGTGGACTAAGATAAAGTCTTGGTTTTGCACGGAAGAAAAAGTGCTTATGGAGCGAGCTGAACAGCAAGAGCAACGCGCTAAAGAAGAAATAGAGGCGCTTGAAGGCAAGAAGACTGCCGGCGAACATGAGCATGAAAGCGCTAATACTTCGGTTGCGGAAGGCGAGCCTGCGGTAAGTCGGGACTAATCCTCGCCGTCTCATGACGAAAGTCAGAACCATGATTATCATGAGCAGACTCGCTCTGATTTTCAGGAATTGGCTGCTTAACCTAGCGAACGAGAATAACGCCTGGATACATCAGGTTTGGGGAATTTTGGTTGAGGATTCAAGGATTCCTGCCGCAATACCCAGATAGCAGAATAGTGCGATGTTATCGTTTAAATCGCCGGATTTGAGTGCGTTTATAAAGCAAAACATAAACACGCACAAAAAGATCCTAATAAGTGGAGATGTTGCAAGCTTTTGAATATTGAGCCTGGCGAATATGCTGGATAACAATGCAATAAACAACGTAAATCCAGCCAAGCCAGTTTCACATAGGACTTCCAGAAATATGTTATGCGGGTGACAGTACATATCGCCCGAACCTTGATAGTACGGCCAGCCGCCAAAACCTACGCCGGTAAAACAGTGTTCCAAAAAGCACTTCCAGGCGTTTTTGTAATATTTGATTCGAAGCAGAATTGACTCGTCGTTTTGCAGGTAGTCGAAGTTGATTCTTTTTATAAGCGCTGACTGTCTACCAGTTTTGAGCATTAACTCCATCAACAAATACAAGATACACAGGACAAGTGTAAAGTAAGCAATGTTTTTAAGCATACGACCAAAAGCTTTGTTTTCCGCATAAAGCAGACTTAGTGTGCCTAATGCAGCCGTCGCCAACATCATAGACGCTACCGGGCCTCTTCCTCCTAAATTTAAAGACATATAGACCATGCTTAACAGCAATATCGTCCAGATAGCTGCGCCGGCGTTCGATTGGCCCAAGTAAATTTGGCAACCGCTTGTATTCGCACGGGTAAGTAGGATTCCGCTTAATATTACAACGCCTATACCCAGCGTTTGACCTGTGATTAGATAGTTATTACCCAGAACATCGTTAAGCGCTGCACGATTTTGGATCTGGCTTAGGAAAATTCTGTAACACTCGAAGTTTATCGCCACTGCAAAAATCAGCGTTAAAAGCATAAACCTACAAAGACGATTTTCATCTCGAGCGATAACTAGATAGGACAAGAAAAACGCTTGCATTGTGTATAGGAAAAAGCACAAAATTTTGCTGTAAGGGTATTCGGTTACCGGAAGGCCAAACGACCGATAACAACACCATCCTGTAAAAGTTAAAAATAATATCTTTGTAGCTATTGACGAGTATTTTGTTCCGCTTTTGGATCTTGTGCGGCTTTCTTTCACCATCAGGTAATACCCAATCGGCATAACGATCAAAGACAACAATAAGGTTAGGTCAATCCTGATGTAAGAGGTTAATGAGTTTTTGTACTGAGGAGAAAACAAAAACAATATAAACAACAGCTCAAAACAGAAGAAATTTCTAAAGCTCAGTTTCATGTTCATGTGCAAATACTACAGGACATATTATGCACAGTACGTTAAAACTCGGTAACTATTAAACCTTAAGCGAGGGCATACAGAACATGGCGATAAGCGCCAACATTTTTCTGGAAGTAAAAGACTCGGACGGCGTAAGGCTGGATATTTATATAACCAAAAATGTCTGTGAGTTGTCGCGCAGTCAAGTTCAGGCGCTTATTAAAAACGGCCAGGTGTTACTTAATGGTCAAATACCCGACAAATCATCAAAAGTTTGGATTGGCGACTCGATTGCAGCGACAATACCGCCCGCTCAAAATTCTGAGCTTTGCCCGCAGGATATCCCGCTGGAAGTCCTGTTTGAGGACGAATATATAATAGTGCTTAACAAACAAGCTGGACTGGTGGTGCATCCGGCTGCCGGCAATCGCGATGGGACCATGGTAAATGCCCTTTTGGCACATTGTCCAAGCTTATTCGACACAGGCGAAAAAGGTCGGCCAGGCATCGTCCACAGGCTTGATAAAAACACTAGCGGTATAATGGCGATCGCGAAAAACAATGAATCTCACCATAAATTGGCGAAGCAGTTCGAAAAGCATTCTATAGTGCGGAAGTACATCTCATTTTGCTGGGGACGACTTAAGCAGGCTTCAGGCGTATTTGAAGGACAAATTGGCCGCAGCCGCCAAAATCGTCAGAAAATGTCGATTACACAAAGCGGCGGCAAGTATTCGTGTACTTGCTACAACACGATTGAGCGGTATGACAATTTGGCGTCTAAGGTTGAGTGTACGCTTAAGACCGGTCGTACTCATCAGGTAAGAGTGCATATGCAGGCGCTTGGAAACCCTATCATTGGCGATACTACTTATGGTCGTGCACGCAATTTTGGACCCAAGTTTTCCGCGCTTGGTGATTTTCTTAAAATATTTGGGCGTCACGCCTTGCACGCTTATTATCTTTCGTTTACGCACCCCAAGACGGGCGAGGTAATGACTTTCAAGACTGCGCTGCCATCCGAAATGCTGCAGCTAGAGCAAACGCTGAAAGGTTGTAAAAAAACCTAAGCACGATTATCCTGGGCGAACTTTGGCGATTAAGGATATATACACAGCGTTTGTATTAAGATTGGATTTTAGTTTTTAAGAGCTTTTTCTTTGATTTCAAAATTTTTCAGACATTTTTCGGTTTGCGTTTATTTGCTTGTGTGCTCTGTTTGCCATGTTGCCCACGGCGATGTGGTTTTAATCCGTGACAGCGAGATTGAAGATACTCTCAGAGCGATACTTGACCCAATCCTAGACGTGGCGGGTATAGATAAAAAGGCGGTCAAAATCTATGTCATAAGCGACAGATCCGTTAACGCCTTTGCAACTTTAGAAAAGAGGATATTTGTTTGCACTGGGCTGTTGTTAAAGGCAGATAAAGTTGAACATATTGCGGGCGTTTTATCCCACGAAGTCGGTCACATAGCATGCGAACACATGATTAGGCATTTAGGAGCGGCAGAGCGGTCTAAGATACTTACGGCTGCGCTTGCGATAGCTGGTATAGGCGCAGGCCTGGCGGCAGGATCGCCGGATCTGATCATGGGTGGAATGATGGGCGGTATAGCTATGGGAATCAACACTTTCCTATACTATTCCAGGGCCGAAGAAGAAGCCGCTGATAACAAGGCGATGAATTACATGCAAAAGCTTGGGCTTTCTGCAAAAGGACTGCTTGAGGTTACCGAGATGTTCGCCTTATCTGCACGCTTGAATATCGGGGAAAAAGGTCTGCCTACTACTCACCCTGAAATAGAAGCGCGTGTAGAGTACTTGCGCGCTAACATTGATCGTTTTAAACAAACTGCCGTCTCCAGAAAAATTCCACTTGATACTGATCAAAAATACAAAAGAATAAGAATTAAGTTGGAGGCATATTCCAGGCCTGTAGATAAAACTTTGGCGAAATTCCCGAGAAACGACTGCTCAACAGAGGTACTGTACGCCAGGGCCATTGCCCTGAACAAGCGCGGAGATTTTAACGGTTCGATAGCCTGCATGGACGCTTTAATCAGCAAGTTTCCTAAAGACCCATATTTCATTGAGATGAAGGCCCAGATTCTTTACGAAAATTCTAAAATCCCAGAGGCTATTGAGCTTTACAGAAGCTTGGCGGCTTTGAAAAGAAGCGACGTGTTGTTAAACATTGCTCTTGCTAACGCGCTTATAAAAAGCGGCGACAATCGGCATTTGGATGAAGCGCAAAAAGTCCTGAACAATGTGCTTATTGAAGATAAATCAGAACCGCTTGCTTGGCATCTTATGTCGATAATTTACGGCAAGAGAAGCGATTATGGTGCATCTGCCCTTATGTCCGCAGAAGGCGCTTTGGTTAGAGGGGATGAAAGAAGCGCTATTGCTCAAGCCAAGAGGGCAATCAAATACGGCTTAAAAAATCCAATTCACCTGCAACGCGCTAAATTCATTGCCAAAGAAAAAACACCAAAAACCAAAGGCAAACCCAAAGCCTGATGGTTTTGCTAAATGTAGAATTCGAAACGCTCGATTGAATTTTAGACGTCAATGACATTTTGCAAAGCTTATGATAAGCCAGTGTCGTAGACTGGTGTGCTGATTTGAAAAAACTATACGACTGGATCATTAAAAGATCACAAAGGCCAGGTGCGGTTTGGTGGCTTGCTGGCATATCGTTTGCGGAAAGTTCGTTTTTTCCAGTACCGCCTGATATTTTGCTTGTGCCAATGTGCTTGGGCAAAAGGGACAAGGCTTGGTTTTATGGAGGGCTATGTGTCTCAGCCTCAGTTGTCGGAGGGTTTTTGGGATACTGGATTGGGTACTGCTTATTCGAGAGCATAGGAATCAAGCTGCTGGATTTTTATGGATACCAAGAATCGTTCGATCGCATAGTCAAAGAGTTTCAGTCTTGGGCATTTTGGGCAATTTCCATCAAAGGTATAACGCCAATCCCTTACAAAATCGTCACCATTGCAAGCGGAATGGCAAAAGTCGACTTTATGGTTTTCTTATCGGCTTCGCTGATTGCAAGGTCAATTAGATTTTTCCTTCTGAGCGGACTGTGCTGGCGTTACGGAAATCTAGTAGAGTCGTTAATCGATAATTATTTTAATAAACTAGCTTTCGGCGTTTTGTTTCTGATAATCATAGGGTTTGTCATAGTATATTTTCTGTAATCGATGATGAGCGATAATAACGCTGGGCCTTCCAAGCGCTCAATTACAAACCAAACTTGGCAGTTCCCTCAAATCGACCAGACAATCCTGTCGCAACTTCAGTGCGAGACCGGAGCTTCAGAATTAGTTGCCGGGATTCTTTGCAGTCGGGGCATTTGTACTGCAAAAGAGGCTGCTGATTTTCTGAATCCACAATTCGTAAGTCTGATGCCGGATCCAAGCTCTTTGCATGATGTAGACAAAGCAATCGGAAGAATAATTGAGGCGATGGAGCGCAATGAAAGCATTTGCATATGGGGTGATTATGACGTCGATGGGACGGTTTCTGTCTCGTTGTTTTTGAGGTTTTTTAAAGCCATAGGATACGGCAATGTATCGTTTTATATACCTGATCGACTAAATGAAGGATACGGTCTTAATTCACAAGGTATAAAAAAGCTTAGCAGCGGCTCGCTTCTGATATCGGTTGACTGTGGAACCAGCAACGTTGAAGAAATAAAACTAGCGCATAGCCTTAACATAGATACGATTATAATCGACCATCACGAAGTAGGCGCATTACCTGAAAGCCTGGCTTTCATAAATCCGCACAAACCTGATCAATCTGACCAGGATCTTAAAGAGCTGTGCGCCGCCGGGTTAGTTTTTTTGTTTTTAATAGCGTTGAGCCGAGAATTGCGCGCCAGAGATTTTTATAAATCCATCAAAGAACCGGATGTGAGGGAGTACTTAGGCATGGTATCGCTGGCAACAGTTTGCGATGTGATGCGGTTGGTAAAGCTGAACCGAGCATACGTTTTCCACGGGCTTAAAAGGCTTTGCAGAAGATCTGACAAGCATATTGAGCGCCTAGCAGAAGCCGCCGGGCTTAGCAGTATTGAAAACGCGGGACATTTGGGCTTCATCCTGGGGCCTAGGATTAATGCCGCTGGAAGAGTTGGCGACGATTCGTCTATGGCTGTTGCTTTTTTTGCCTGCAATAACGACGATGAAATGCAAAGTCTTGCCGACAAACTCAATCAAACGAACATCAGGCGCAAAGAAATCGAAACCGACAACCTAAAACAGGCTGAAGCAGCGGTATCTTTGAACAAGCCGTATTTGTTGGCGGCATGTGAAAACCTGCACCCGGGGGTTATTGGGATCGTCGCCAGCAGGCTTAAAGAAAAGCACAACAAGCCGGCATTTGTGATCGGCCTAGACAAAGATGTTTGCCGCGGATCAGTTAGGTCTGTGGAAGGCTTTGACGTAGGGGCGTTTATTCAAAGCGCTGTCAACGCGGGAGTTTTGGCCAATGGCGGCGGTCATAAAATGGCCGCGGGATTTTCTATCATGGCCTGCAACCTGAGCAAGTTTGAGTCAATGCTTGACGATGCGTTTAGGACTTTTGAACCCCCAACGCCAACTGCACATGTGGATGGAATTTTGGCGTTGTCTGCGCTTAACGCAATGCTGTTTTCGGATATTGCCAAGCTAGAACCTTTTGGTATAGGCAATCCAGCGCCAAGGTTTATGTTCCCAAGGCTGGCCGCTTTGCGTATCGAAGTTTTAAAAGAAAAACACATTAGGTGTATCTTGGCCGATGAGACAGGCAAGACCGTGCTTGGATACCTATTTAATGGGGTAGGGGCCGCCCTCGGCAAGGAAATTTTGAACCTTAATCCCGGACGAAGAATCGATGTTTTGGGGACGGTTAGATCCGATCTTTGGCAAGGCAAAAAGCAAATTAAAATTCTGATAGAGGACTTTGCAGATGCATAAACCGGCCGCTGCACGGTTACTTGGCGGTACAATTTTGTCGGGAAGATAGTTTGCCATGCATTTAGAGCTGTATCACTTCAAATCGGTAACCAGTACCCAGGACGTCATTAAACAAATCCTGGCCAACAAAGAGACTAAAACGGCCTATTCAGGTCAATCTCAGGTATTAGCTGTATCAGCTGACCGTCAAACTGCCGGTCGAGGACGGCTTCCGGGAAGAATCTGGCAATCGCCATCTGGAGGAAACCTTTACGTTACGTTAGCCCTGAAATGCACTTGGGATGCGAGGCAAATCAAACACTTTCCGTTTTTGGCGCTGTGTGCGCTGATAGAAGCGCTAAAGGAACGTTTGTCAATCCAAGCGGCTGAGTTGATATCGACAAAATGGCCAAATGATTTACTGTTAGAAGGCAAAAAAATTGCTGGAATACTGACAGAATTGTGGGACAATGGAGGGGATGGTAATTGGCTTTTGATTGGCGTTGGTTTAAACATCATTTCATCGCCGAAAGAAGCAGCCAAACTGGACGACTATGCTACAGAGGCGACAGAGGCGAAAGCGTTGCTGCAGCTGATAGTGTCTGCGCTTTTTGTTGAAATTGACAGATATGGTCGCGATGGATTTGATCCGATAAGACGGAAATGGCTGGATTTTGGATGGAAATTAGGCGATACAATAAGCGTAAATGACGGAGAATACACCGGAAGGTTCGTAGATATAGGCGACGATGGTTCTATGGTACTATGCGATCGCAATGGGCGTAAAACCCAAATTTCTTATGGAAGTATAGATTAAAGGCAACATTTGCAAAGTATAGATTTATTTGGCGAGAAGCTTTATTTCCTTCCGCTGGGAGGGTGCGGTAAGTTTGGTATGAACCTGTCTGTTTATGCCCTCAACGGAAAGCTGTTGGTTGTGGACATTGGGCTGAGCTTTGGGTCATTCCCGGGGCAAGAACTGTTGCTGGCAGACCCAAGATTCCTGGTTGAAAACAAAAAGAAAATAGCCGGCATTGTGATAACCCACATGCACGAGGATCACATTGGCGCTGTGCCTTACATAATGCCGCTCATTGGCGATGTGCCGATCTATGCAGCCCCTATGTGCATGTCGTTTCTTAGGGAAAAGCTGACCGAGTTCGATCTTCAAGACAGCATTCGGCTAGTCACGATAAATCGAGACGAGCCCTTTGAAGTAGCAGATTTCAAAATCAAATTTTTGAGTGTTCCGCACTCGGTTCCTGAGGCCAAGGCCTTGGTTATATCAACCCCGTTCGGCAAAGTTGTACACACTGGCGATTGGAATCTTGATCCAGCGCCGCTTGTCGGCAGTCCGCTGAGTAAGTCTAACGTTAAGGCCGCGCTGGAAGGCGCCGAGTCCGTCCTTGCCGTAGTTTGCGATTCTACCAACGTGCATCAGTCGTCGCCTGAAATACGTGAAAGCCAGGTCAGAGAAGAACTTATTAAGCTGATTAAATCTCTTAAGGGACGTCGGGTTATTTTTTCTTGCTTTTCATCAAATGTCGCAAGGATTGAGTCGTGTGCTATTGCGGCGCGTGAGGCTGGGCGGAAAGCTTGTCTGGTTGGCCGTTCTATAAAAAGGATGGAGCGTATAGCCAGCGACCATGGGTACTTTACCGAAATTAACAATTTTGCTGATGAACGCAAAATCAAATCAGAAATACCCGAAAGAACCGTGTTGATTTGTACTGGATCGCAGGGTGAGAAGAACTCAGCTTTGTATAAGCTGGCCGATGACGCTCATAACTTCCTGAAGCTTGAGGCTGGCGACGCAGTGGTATTTTCGGCCAGAGTTATCCCCGGGAATGAAAAGGCGATTATTGA
The DNA here is from genome assembly GCA_031267535.1 of Holosporales bacterium. GTDB lineage: Bacteria > Pseudomonadota > Alphaproteobacteria > UBA3830 > JAIRWN01 > JAIRWN01. The sequence goes on from JAIRYS010000001.1 coordinate 18,920, forward strand.
GTTGCAAAATAAATTGCTTGATAAAGGCGTAAAGCTTATAACCTCGGACCTGTTGCCAATTCATGCGTCCGGCCATCCGTCAAGGGAGGAGATTAAACAACTATACGACTGGACTAACCCCAATACAATTATTCCTGTGCATGGGGATTTGGTTAACCTGTTTGAACATGCAACTTTTGCAGAAGAATATGGCGTCAATCACACTATCGTGCCTCGTAACGGCTATGCGATCAAGCTTGCGCCTGGCAAGCCAGAATTGGATAAGTCAACACAGTTCCATAACGGAGCGTTAACTGTCGATGGTAACAAACTCATACCGCTGGACGGCGCAATTCAAAACGATAAGGTTAAGGCCGTACACGATGGAATTGTATTTGTCACTATGTCTGAGACTGACATTAAAGATCGTCCTTACGAAATATGTGAAATGACCTTTTGGGGGCTTTTTGAGCCCTCTCAAGCAGCCGAGCAAGAAGAGATTCGGCGCAGTATTATTGCCTTGTTTAATGACATGCTGATTCAAAGGGACAGATCGAAAGACGTCGCATCTTCTGTGGAAGAAATCGCTAAAGTTGCTATAAAAAAGGTATTTAGTGGCCGTAGAGATAAAAAGCCTGTCGTGGTATCTCACGTCCTAGACCTGTTTTAACGCCCTTACTAATGCCTATGGAAATTCCGATAAAAGTATTTGACCATGCTAAGGATCTGCCTTTGCCGAAATACATGACTGACGGCAGCGCCGGTATGGATCTTTATGCAGCCTGTTTGCAAGGTGTTACTTTAGGTTTTGGCGAGAGAGCGGTTGTTCCAAGCGGAATTGCCATTGCTTTGCCTAAAGGGTATCAGGCGCAAATTTGCTCTAGGTCTGGCTT
>JAIRYS010000006.1 GCA_031267535.1 Holosporales bacterium
TTTCCCATGGCAGTGCCAAAGGCATTGTGTAGGGAGGCGCTGGCGCCTGTGTCTACAGTGGAAAGAAGGAGTACTGCGGCAGCCGCTGAGGCTTTGCATAATAATGATATGACGCTGAATTTCCTACTTAACTTGCCTAGATATTTAGAAGACTTCCGAGACCTGTCGCCATCTATAATATTCATGCTCGTCTCCTCTGATGAAGTCAGTTTGAATTTCATGTCAGCCCCTACTAATGACGCCCTTTGAGATAAAGACGATTTGCCTGATGTAGGAATATATCCGTCGAGGAAGCCACTGAGGCTTCTAAGTTGCTTTGTTAGCGGCATATTACTGAGCTTACTACCAAATCTACTTAGACTTTCAGACAACCGCGCTGATGTTTTGTTATATCCATCGATGGGGTCCTTTCGACCTCCGAGCCGCAGCTTTTGCTGCGTGCCATCAGACTGGCCATTAAGTTTGCTTAAACGTTTATAAGACTGAGCTGATTTAGCATTACGCGCATCAAACAAATCTTGGTGAAGGCCCCTTGACTGACGTGGCTCAGTATTAGACAAAGCGTCACACATACCACTTCTTGCAAATGGCAGTGACAATTTGATCTGAGTTGATTGGGAAAGAGGCTTGTTTAGGTTTTTACTTAAGGAAGGTTGGACATTGACTATCTGACGAGCGGGGGGGGGGTAGTCTTGTAACTGGCGGAATTGCTGGGTTTGCTCGAGATTTGAACTATTGTCTTATTTGCAATCTCTTGCCTATTAGTATTCGCAGTTGAAGCCGCTATTAATTCGGTGTTGTTACATGCTGCTCCGCTGTCTTCTCTTCCCGCCCTAGCAGCTAGAACTGCCTCCGTGTTACGTGATACTCCGCTTTTGCTTAAAACTCCTACTCCGGCCATTGCACTGACTCCTCGCTGAACATTTAATAGCTCAGAGTCTTGCAATAAATAATTAATTTACAGTTAAAGCGTTATGTTGTTTTTAAACAACCCTCAAGACTATGCTTCTTAAACCCTCCAGACCGCCTCTAGAGACCGTTTGTACTCTGATTAAGAGACTTTGGAGACTTCCACCGGGCATAGTACATTTCTAAAGCGCCTCTCTAGATCTCCTTCTGAAACCTCCGCCCCTTAGAAACTAAGAGACTTCGGAAAAATAACCCCCTATATACGACCTGCTTTTACTCAGACAAGGCTTACGATTTCTTCTCTGCCCATCCTTGTGATTCCCACCCCAATCCTTCTTCCTTAACCTTACCATTGAGCCTGTACCTTATCGTGAAATAACAGTCTTTACGTATCTGCCCGTGTTTTCTTGTTGGGTGTTCGTAGTAACGAATTCCTGTGGCCTTGCCTTAATCCATTTAACGCTCATATTTCACCTATAGCGACTTTCTCCCACCTTCACCTTTCCCCCACCTTTTTTTCGTGAAGCAAAATGACAATGTGTGAACACCAATGATGCAATAATCTTACTCAAATCCTTGATACACAAGGTATTTAATGGTACGCAATGAAGAATCGTAATAATATATGAAAATGATTTTTATCAGACTTTAAATCCGACAATAATCCTAACTCAAATAAAGTCCAGTTCGCAGAACTGGCAATCGAGGAAGCTCTCTCGACCTCCGAGCCGTCGCCTCAGCCGTGTACCATCAGACTTTGCCGCAGCAGAGGATCTCGAGATTCTAACTCTGGCCTGCTGTTGATCTCTTGCCTTTCCGTCCTCCTTCCACAACAAGCTGAGTAACCTTTGAGCTTTGCTCAGTTTGGGCTTGCTGATGCAAGGCTCGGAAGCCGAGAGGGCTTCCTCGATTGCCAGTTCTGCGAACTGAATTTTCCAAGCATAGTTTGCTAACTCTGCGAACTGAGGTTTTTCTAAATTGAAATCGTTGCTAAAGTTAAAAATATAAACTCTATTCAGATCAAGATTTAATCTATAATTAAAGTTGGTTGACTCTTCTAATCAAGTTTGTTTTAGATCAAAAACCTTCATCCTACCTGAAGCGGTTAGTTTTATTCAAACAAAGACTTGCTTCATAGTTATGATTTGCATACTTTGCCAATCTGCTTTTCTTTAAGCTTATTATATCTTTTTACAAAAAAATGTGCATTTTATCCAGCAAAAATGGCGCTATGACTTGATTTTGTTCTATAACCTTTTCTGCTTGGGTACATTATCTCTATCTCCCAGAAATAAAATTTAAGCGCGCCATTCAAGCTAAATTGCTTGCTTCCTGCGCTTGATTGTGCGTGAAAACATGCTAAACTAGGGTCGGTAAGTTTATTGGGGAGTTTTTGAGTATGGAATTGGGTTTAATGACCAAACGTTTCGTTATTATGTGGTTGGTTGGCATAATGGTATCCGGGTGCGCTAAAGACCTTTCACCGGATTCGTATACTGCAAGTCAAGCAGGAGAAGTCTCACAGACTTACCGAGGCAGAATCCTTAGTGTTCGCCAAGTTACCATAGAAGGCAGCGATTCACTTGGCGGTAACGTAGTAGGCGCAGGGCTTGGCGCCATTGGCGGCGGCGTTCTTGGTAATATGATAGGTCAAGGTAAAGGCCGCGTATTGTCCACAGCCGCAGGGGCCGCCATTGGCGGAATCGGCGGAGCATATGCTGAAAAAAAACTAAAGCAGCAGAAAGGCCTGGAGTACATAGTTAAGCTAGACAATGGCCAGACGATAACTTTGGTTCAAGGGGTAAGTCCGGCGTTTAGCGTGGGACAGACAGTGTTTGTTCATGTAAGCTCCAACGGCAGATCCCGTATAACCGCTGATACATCGGGAATACAATAAGGCTTGACTTATTTAAGATTTGTCTAAAATCTTTTATCAGGCGCTGATGCTGGCAAGGCTTATACGTTTGGCAGGCGAGACCCAAAGCGGTCTCGTTTGCTTTGTTTAGACTAAGTGTGATTATAAATGTCGTCCTACCAATACATCTATGTGATGAAGGGGCTTAGTAAGGCGTTCCCCGGAGGGAAACAAGTCCTTAAAGAGACCTGGCTGTCCTTTCTGCCAAGAGCCAACATAGGTATAATAGGCGGAAATGGGGCTGGCAAATCTACGCTTATGAAGATTATGGCTGGCCTGGACAAAGATTATCAGGGGGAGGCCTGGCTTGCAAAAGATGCAACTGTCGGCTATCTTCCGCAGGAGCCTGCGCTTGATAAAAATTTTTCGGTTCAAGAGAATATTATTCAGGGATTTGCTGAAAAGAAAAGCATCGTAGACGAATACGAAGCCTTGTCGGCAAAATTTGCTGAACCCATGAGCGATGAGGCTATGCAGCAGCTTCTTGACCGCCAAGCAGAGCTTCAGAATATAATTGATGCGCAGGATCTCTGGGACCTAAACCGCCAGGTTGAGATTGCTATGGACGCTTTGAGGTGCCCGCCTGGCGATCAATCTGTCGAGAGCTTGTCTGGAGGAGAGCGGCGACGAGTGGCGCTGTGTCGGCTTTTGCTGCAAAAGCCGGATTTACTTTTGTTGGATGAGCCAACCAATCACTTGGACGCAGAGTCGATTGCCTGGCTTGAGCGCCATCTGCAAGAATACAAAGGCACAGTCATCCTAGTCACACATGATCGGTATTTTCTTGATAATGTTGTGAAGTGGGTACTAGAACTAGATCGCGGCCAGGCGTATCCGTTTGAGGGAAACTATTCTGCTTGGCTGGAGGATAAGCAGAAACGGCTTGAGCTTGAAAGCAAACAAGACGATTCGCGTAAAAAAACCATAGAGCGCGAGCTTGAGTGGATTAAGCAGTCGCCTAAAGCGCGACAAAGTAAAAGCAAGGCCAGAATCCGAGCGTATGACGAGCTTTTGGCGCAAGATGAAAGAAACGCCAAAAATAAACAGGCTGCAATATATATTCCACCGGGACCGCGTTTAAGCGACAACGTGCTGAAGGCCGAAAAGTTGTCAAAGGCCTATTCTGATAAACTGCTGTTCGACGACCTTAGTTTCAATCTGCCGGCAGGGGGTATTGTTGGCGTTATCGGCCCAAATGGAGCCGGGAAAAGTACGCTGTTCAAGATAATCGCAGAAGGGGAGGCGCCTGATACAGGGGCCTTAAAAATAGGGGAAACTGTAAAGATTGCTTATGTTAATCAAAGTCGCGACAGCCTGGATAACAGCAAAACTATTTGGGAGGAGATATCCGGCGGACTTGATGAGCTTGAATTGGGCAAACGCAGGGCTCCAAGCCGCGCTTACGTTGCTAGTTTTGGATTTAAAGGTACAGACCAACAGAAGAAAATTAACCAGCTCTCCGGCGGCGAGCGCAACCGTGTGCATTTGGCTAAGCTGCTTAAACAGGGCGCAAACCTGATTTTGCTGGACGAGCCGACGAATGATCTGGACGTTGAAACCCTGCGTGCGCTTGAGGATGCTTTGATTGATTTCGCAGGATGCGCCGTAGTCGTCAGCCATGATCGGTGGTTTCTTGACCGTATTGCCACGCATATTTTGGCCTTTGAGGGCGACAGCCACGTCGAGTGGTTTGAAGGCAATTACGGCGAATACGCAGCGGACTATCACAAGCGCTATGGTATGGACGCGGACAGTCCTAAGCGGGTAAAGTACAAACCTCTGTCGAGAAGTGTATAACTTGGAAAACAACCAATGAACGAAAATAGAAACTTTATATTGGCCATGTTACTAATGTGCGGGGTGCTTGCGGGCTGGCAATACCTTATGCCAGAACAGTCGGCACATACGACCAAACAAACAGGCAATCAGCAGATTGCTCATCAAAAGGACGCTGCCGCACCCTTGGCCAATTTTTCTGTAGGTATGCCGGCCGCAGTACAAGATTTGCCAGCGGAAATGGTTGATTTTGAGTCTTCTGAACTGTCCGGCAAAATATCGCTTAAGGGCATAAAAATCGCTGATGCTAAGCTTAAGAAGCATAAGGAGACCATAAGTAAAGACAGCGGGCCGGTTGTCTTACTTAAAGACAGCGGGCAAGAATCCTATTACGCAGAAGCCGGCTGGGCCAGTATAGACAAGCATATAAAACTGCCAGATGAAAACACGATATGGTCGACGGGCAATAAAAAACTGTCCCCCTCGTCGCCGCTTATTTTAACGTGGGATAACGGACAAGGATTAGTCTTTAAACGCACCATTGAAATAGATGGCAAGAACCTGATAACCGTTAAGCAGGATGTGCTTAATAATGGCTCTCAAAGTTTAAAAATCAGCGCATATGTTCTTATCAGGCGCGTAGGTTTACCGGAAGGCGCCGGTCGGTTTGCAATGATTCACGAAGGCGGAGTCGGATACTTTGGAGGCAAATTGCACGAAGTAGCTTATGATAAGATGGCTAAAGAGGCCTTAAGCTATCACGGCTTTGACGGAGGGTGGGCTGGGATTACCGATAAATACTGGCTGTCTGCGATTGTTTCTACATCGACCTCTACTATCAAGTTTCGCGAGATTTCTGGATACGGCAAACCAACCTATCAAGTTGATACGTTGACGGATATTTCGGACCTGGCTCCCGGAGGGGTTGTATCGTCAACTTCGCATATATTCCTTGGAGCAAAGGACTTAGACGTACTTGATGGGTACGAGCAAAAGCTTGGCGTCAAACACTTTGACTTAGCGATTGATTTTGGCTGGTTTTACTTTATCACACGCCCATTGTTCCTTTTGCTGAATTGGCTCGGCAATAACATAGCCAATATGGGCCTGATTATCATAATCATGACACTGTTGTTTAAACTTATATTTTTCCCATTGGCTAACAAATCGTATCGATCTATGAACAAGATGCGTGAGATCGGGCCTAAGCTTAAATCGATTCAGCAGCTTTATGCGAATGACCGAGCTAGGCTGTCCCAAGAGACGATGAATTTGTACAAAAAAGAGAAGGTGAATCCTTTGGGCGGATGTTTGCCGCAGTTGATTCAATTTCCCATACTTTTTGCTTTGTATAAGGTGTTTTCCATATCTATCGACATGCGGCACTGTCGATTTTTGTGGATTGGCGATCTATCAGAGGCGGATCCGACCTCAGTGCTTACGCTGTTTGGTCTGATTCCGATTACATTGCCAGACTTTTTGTGCGTAGGAGCGCTTCCAATTTTGATGGGGCTAACTATGCTGATACAACAGAAAATGGGGCCCGCTCCGGCCGACCCAACTCAGGCAAAGATGTTTTTGATAATGCCGGTAGTTTTTACATTTATGATGGCGCAGTTTCCCGCCGGAGTGATTCTTTACTGGACATTAAGCAACGTTTTATCTATCATCCAGCAGTGGGCAATTGGAAAGCTGTCCAAAACATCTAAGCCCTAGAATTGGAAGTATGAAGCATATATCAATCGCGCTATTTTCGCTGGCTATTTTGGCTGTGACAACGGCTTGTGACAAGAAGGTCCGTCTTAAAGGTAAAAGAGAGATTTTTTGTACTTCGAGCGAAGACCTGAAACCCGATCCAATCGCTTCGGCCGAGGGGGTATCTGTTGCCATTCCAGAGGCAAACAGCAGTTGGACTCATACACGCAAAGACGCAACACATAACGTCGGCAATCTGGAATGTCCGTTCCCTCTTAAGCATAAGTGGTCATGCAAACTGTCTGGGTCGGTTTCTCAAAACCGTAAGCTTAATGCAGAGCCCATTGTTGTTGGTCAAGACGTTTTTGTTTTGGATAACAGCGCCAGAGTGCACTGCATAAGGAAAGGAAAGATTAAATGGTCGGCAAGTTTGCTGCCTGCGAAGACAACGTCTGACGACGTCTTGGGAAGCGTCTCGTATGACAATCAAGTTATTTACGTAGCAACAAGTTTAGCCGAAGCTTTTGCTTTAGAAGCCGAAACTGGCAAAATCATTTGGCGCAAGCAGCTTAATTCCCCGGCGCGTGGAGCATTGCTGGTGTACAATGGGTTTGTGTACGTATTGTCCATGGACAGCAAAGTTGAAGCGCTGTCCGCCGCATCTGGCGACTATGCCTGGTCGCATACGGGAATTTCGGAAAGTATTGCCTTGATGGGCGGTGGCGGGTGCGCAGCTGCACGTGATATGGTGATTGTGCCCTACGCATCTGGTGAGGTTTTTGCGCTTCATTGTGGAAACGGCGGACAGGCGTGGAGTCAGATTGTCTCGCACTTTTCCCCGGATAAGATGATAACCTCGCTGGCTCACATAAAAGCGCTGCCTGTAATTGACGGCAATCAAGTTTATATTGCAAGCAACAGTGGAAAAGTGGTTTCGCTTAATCTTGCAAATGGCAGGCAGCTTTGGGAGCAAAGCATCAGCGGGGCCACGCAAACGCCGGCGTTGTCGCTTAACAGCTTTTTCATAATAACTAATGAAAACGATTTGGTATGTCTTTCGAAAACAACCGGAGCGCCAAGATGGATAACGTCACTGCCTAGGGCTGTGAAAAAGACGCCTATCTTTTGGTACGGACCTCTGTTGGCAGGCGGGAAGTTGATTTTAGCAGGGTCGAATGGGGTTATTCTGTTTATTTCCCCAGTCAATGGGCAGAGAATATCGTCTATGTCCTGCGGGGCAGGAATATCGATTCCTCCGATAGTTGCAAACGGCAAGCTGTACATACTGACCAACGAAGTGTCGCTGCAGGTCTTTGAGTAGCCAACCCCCTTTGCCGAAGCAATATGGCTTTGATTTTTAGAAAAATACTTGCAGGTGGGGCTGTGGAGCGTGAATATGGATACTCCAGAGTTTTGGTATAAAAAATCCTTTTTATCTAAGGCTCTTTATCCTTTAAGCGCCGCCTACTTGCTGACGCGTAAGTGCGACGAATGGTTCTCGCGTCCTGAAATCCCCGATCTGCCAAGTATAGCGATTGGAGGAATTACCGTTGGAGGGGCCGGCAAAACTCCGATTGCCTTGTCTCTGTACAAAATTATCGAATCAACCGGCTATTGCCCATTTATTATAAGTCGCGGATATAGAGGCAAGCTTTCAGGCATTCACGTTAAAAGAACCGACAATTTCAAGGACGTCGGGGACGAACCTTTAATGCTGACAGAAATGGGGTGCGATGTTTTTGTTGATCAAAACAAACTGGTGGCCGCACGAAGGGCTAAGCAGCTTGGGGCCAATGCCTTAATATTTGACGACAGTTTGCAGTCAACCAGCATAAAAGCGCATGTAAATTTGCTGGTAATTGATGGCGCCCAAGGTTTTGGCAACGAAAAATTGCTGCCGGCCGGGCCTTTGCGGGAATCCATGAAACAAGTCCTTAAGCGCACTGATGCCGTGGTTATTTTAGGCGAAGATGAACAAGGTATTAGGATAACAATTCCACCAAAGATCCCAGTATTTACCGCCAAGGCTGTTACAACAGTCTCGGTGACAGGCCAAGCGCTGGCTTTTTGCGGCCTTGGCTTTCCGGAAAAATTCTTTGACGCCCTGAAATCGCTTGGCGTCAATTTAGTTGAAACGCGTGCGTTTCCTGACCATTATTGCTACAAAGAAAACGATCTGGAAGCTTTGGTGAACAGATCTGTAAACCTAAAAGCGCAGCTGGTCACAACCAGAAAAGACTTGGTTAGAATACCAAGCCGTTTTCATGAATGTTTGTCCATAGCCGATTTAGATGTAGCATGGGACGATCAAAAGTCGTTGACTGACTTTATAAAGAACCGACTTAAGGGCCTTTAGATGTCAAATCCTCAAGACAATTGTCGCAGCCAACCATTGGCCTCTATTCGCGGGATGAACGACCATCTCTTTGAAGAAGACGCTTTGTTTCGTCTTATGGTCGACAAGATATACAATACATGCTCGCGATATGGCTTCCGGTCTGTCAATACCCCAATACTTGAAAAGGTGGAGGTGTTTACAAAGCCCCTGGGTGAAACCAGCGACGTCGTCGGTAAAGAGATGTATGTATTTGAAGATAGAGGCGGGGATATGCTGGCTCTGCGGCCTGAGGGTACGGCCTCAATCGTTCGGGCATTTATACAGCACAAACTGTTTGACAGCCTGCCGTTTAAAGCTATGTATTCAGGCCCTATGTTCAGGTACGAAAGGCCGCAAAAAGGCCGTTTTCGCCAACTGCATCAGGTCGGCATAGAATCAATCGGATATGCGGACTATTGGTCGGATGTAGAGTGTATATCGGCCGCTTATGCAAGTTTGCAAGCTATTGGCGTTGTCGGCCATGTTCGGCTGGAAATCAACACCTTAGGCGACAACGAAAGCAGAGTCGCGTATCGCCAAGCGTTGATTGCTTTCTTTCAAAAACATGCCGGCCACCTGTCTGCAGTAAGCCAGAAAAGGCTTGAAACCAATCCATTAAGGATTCTTGATTCTAAGGAAGAACAAGATAAAGCGTTGTTCTCCGACGCTCCTAAAATGAGGGATTATCTAACCGAAAGCGCCGGCGCGTTTTTTGAAAATGTTCTGTCAGGTTTAAAATCGCTGGGGATTTCCTATGTTATTAACGACCGATTGGTAAGGGGGCTTGATTATTACATCCATACGGTATTTGAATTTACTACCACTGATTTAGGCGCTCAAGGAACCGTTTTGGCCGGGGGAAGATACGACGGCATGGTCGCAATGATGGGAGGGCCGCAAGTTCCGGCATTTGGCTGGGCTGCCGGATTGGAACGCTTGTCGATGCTGACAAATATTACGCCGGAAACGCAACCCGTTATAGCCGTCATACCTGTAGGCGACGAAGCGGTTGAGTCTGCGTTTAAGCTAGCTGATATGTGGAGGAAGCTTGGCATTTGCGCTGAAGTTATGCGTGGAAGCGCTGTTGGCAAGATGCTAGGCAAAGCTGATAAACTGGGGGCGACTTATGCTGCCATGTTAGGTAGTGAAGAAATTGCAAACAATACGGTAACAGTCAAAAACCTCACTACAGGAGCCCAGCAAAGTATCTTTCCACAAAAAATCACAGATCTTTTTAAAGCCTGATGCTCACGAACGAAAGACTGCAAGCTATCGTGGACCATTTTGAGGATTTAAAAACTAAAATGGCGTCTAATTCGTTCGGCGGTACGGATTTTATTAAGCTATCTCGCGAATTTGCCGCTATGGAGGAAAAGGTTGAAGCTATCAACCAGCTACGTTCCTACAGGCAAGAGCTGAGCAATCTTAAGTCTATGGTCGGTGACGATGATGCTGAGATGCGCGCTTTGGTTGATAATGAAATTTCTGAAATGCAACAGAAAATTGCGCAGAAAGAGCATGAGATAAAAATTCTGTTACTGCCAAAGAATGAACTTGATGAAAAAAATGCAATCGTTGAGATCCGCGCCGGTACCGGGGGGGATGAAGCAGGTCTATTTGCCGGCGACTTGTATCTGATGTATCAAAAATATGCCGATTATCGTAATTGGAAGCTTGAGCCAATTTCTGTCAGCGAAAATGATTTGGGAAGCCTGCGTGAAGCCGTCATTAATATATCTGGAAAAGGAGTTTTTGCCCGTCTTAAATTTGAATCAGGCGTACACCGAGTTCAGCGCGTACCAACGACTGAGTCCGGCGGCCGAATTCACACATCAACCGCTACGGTTGCCGTGCTGCCCGAGGCGGAAGAGGTTGACGTCAACATTGACGACAAAGACCTCAAGATAGACGTTATGCGGGCGTCCGGCGCCGGCGGTCAGCACGTGAATACAACGGAAAGCGCAGTCAGAATAACTCATATCCCCACCGGCGTCGTTGTAGTGCAACAAGATGAGCGCTCGCAACACATGAATCGCACGAAGGCGATGAAGATACTTAGATCAAGAATCTATGACCTAGAAAGGCAAAGCGTGGACGCTACTCGCGCTTCGCAGAGGCGAAACCAAATCGGCAATGCAGATCGATCTGAACGAATCCGTACCTATAACTTCCCTCAAGGACGAGTTACCGACCACCGCGCCAACATAACGCTTTATAAAATTGAGGAAATCATACTTGGCGGCAAAGCGTTCGATGAATTGGTCGACTCTCTTATAATTAACGAACAGGAGAAGCTGCTTGCAACGACCCAGTGATGATTTTTAGTGTCTGGTTAACACAAACTCGCCGCATCCGGAACTGAAGAAACCTATAGGAGCCTGATCATCTATGTGGCGTTTATACTGTATAACCAAGTTAAGATCATTGGCCAATTTTTTCATTTCCTGCAAAGAAATCGTTTCATAAGGATATCCTCCAAGCCAGTCATGCGCATCGTTTGCAAAACTCATGCCGCGTGATCGCTTCTTGTAATTTTTGACGTAGGAAATTGGATTAGCGCCTGTAATAAGAGTGCGGCCTATGAGAAATCCGCACATGTATATGCATTGAATTATTTTTTGCAAAACAGCCGGCATAGACGAATAAGTGCGTTTTATGATCTTCCAAGCCTTGTCGCATTTTGTATTTCGATATAGGGCTAAAACTAAGGCGCCGTCATCTTTTATCATCTCTGCAGCTTTGCGTATTGCAGAGCGCATGTCGCCGGTGTGATGCAGTACTCCCCAAGAATAAACTACATCAAATTTGCCGAAAACATCTGGATTTAAGTCGAAAACGCTAAATTGTCTGACATCCGGTTTGGCATCCGGCAAAAAGCGTTTAAAAACTGCTCTGGTTGTCTCAACAGAGATTGGATCGATATCCATAGCGGTTACGCTTTTTGCCCCCAGACGCGCTGCAGCCAAAGAGAACAACCCGGAGCCGCAACCAATATCTAAGAAAGTTTTGCCTACTAATTTACCCCCCCCTGGCAATTTTTTCAGAAGACTTGAGATCGAGTTTTCGGCTGTTTGTATTCTACCCTCGTCAATAAGGCTTGCATACTTTTGCCAATTTTCACCAAAGGCAAAATGTGAATCTAGTTCTTTTAGTTTCTCAGACATGGTTATACTTTATAGTACTGCCTATACCATTTAATGAATTCTTTAATTCCGCGTTCGATCGACGTGTTTGGCGCATAACCGGTGTCGGTAGACAAATCCGTTACATCTGCCCAAGTTTTTTGCACTTCACCGGGTTGAATTGACAGCATTATTTTCTTTGCATTAATACCAAGCTCTGATTCTATGCATTCTATATAGCGCATTAGGTTTTCTGGCTTATTATTGCCTATATTATACAGGCGATATGATGCAACATGGCTGGTCGCCGGGTCAACTGAGATCTGCGCGATCTTAGTCGGATATTGCTCAAACGCAACCTTCAGTACACCGGTAACTATATCGTCTATGTAAGTGAAATCTCGCACCATGTTGCCGTGGTTAAACACCTCAATCGATTTACCTTCCAGTATGTTTTTCGTAAAAGAAAATAATGCAAGATCCGGCCTTCCCCAGGGACCGTACACGTTAAAAAACCTAAGCCCCGTACACGGTATATCAAACAGGTGAGAGTAAGAATGCGCCATAAGCTCGTTCGCACGTTTACTCGCCGAATATATACTCAGCGGATGATCGGCTGGGTCATGTTCAGAAAATGGCATTTTGACATTAGCGCCATAAACCGAGCTGGTTGACGCATAAACCAAGTGCTTTACCGGGTAATGACGACATCCTTCCAAAATGTTTAAAAAACCATAGATGTTAGAGTCTATATAGGTATATGGATCCTTAAAACCGTACCGAACCCCAGCTTGGGCCGCCAAATTAATCACAATTTCCGGCTGATACTTTGAAAAAGCTGTTAGAACCTCATCTTTATTTTTAAGATCAATCCTAAGCTCAGTAAATTGTTTGTAATCTCTTAACTGCCGGCTGCGGGCCTCCTTCAACGATACGTCGTAGTAGTTATTAAAATTATCTATACCTATGACTGAGCGTCCAGCCTCTAAAAGCCGTTTGGCAATGAAAAACCCAATAAAACCGGCTGTTCCCGTAACAATAAGCTGCATTATGGCTAAAGCCTCCAGAGGAGAACGTTTTCAGGTTTCTGGTCTCTGTCCAGAACGGACTTTATGTCCATGACCAGGCAGCATTGAGATGGCTTTATCAGGCGATTAATCAGGTTCCAACTCTGGTCGACAAAACTTCGGTGGGCTACTGCAAGGATAACCACATCAGCATTACTTATCGTGCCTATATCAGTATTCACAAGACCGTATATATCCATCATTTCTGCTTTATCGGCGTATGGGTCGGTAACAACCATGTCTATACCTAGTTCTTGCAAAGACTTAACTATATCGTACACCTTACTGTTCCTAAGGTCTGGAACGTTTTCTTTAAACGTCATACCAAGAACGGCAATCTTCAAATCACTCCTCAACATCTTGTTCTTAACCAAAATCTTCAGCATGTTTTGCGCTATGTACTCGCCCATACTGTCGTTTATCCGCCTTCCGCTCAGGATAACCTCAGGATTATACCCAACTGCCTTAGCCTTATGAGTAAGATAGTAAGGGTCAACCCCAATACAATGACCGCCGACTAGACCGGGCTTGAATGGCAAAAAATTCCATTTAGTTTCCGCGGCGTCTAAAACGTCTTGAGTATCAATCCCCAAACGATTGAATATCAGCGAAAGCTCGTTCATAAGCGCAATATTTATGTCACGCTGAGTATTTTCGATTACCTTAGCTGCTTCGGCTACTTTTATGCTTTTGGCACAAAATATGCCCGCCTCAACTACGGACGAATAAACCTCTTTGATTATGTTAACGGTTTCAGCGTCAGAGCCAGACACCACCTTTCTAATTGTTGTAAATTTGTGTTGTTTGTCGCCCGGATTTATTCGTTCAGGGCTGTAGCCTACGGTAAAGTTCTGGCCGAATTTAAGCCCAGAACATTGCTCTAGCACCGGAACGCATTTCTCTTCAGTTGCGCCTGGATATACCGTAGATTCGTATACTACGATATCCCCACTTTTCAACTGGGTTCCAACTATTTTTGACGCTGAAACCAGCGGTCCAAAATTCGGCTCATTGAACTCATCAACCGGAGTTGGTACACATACTATATGAAAGTTGGCCTTTTTAAGACTGTCCGGGTCTGAAGTGAATTCTATTTGCGCTTCTTTTAGATCGCCTGTCTCAACCTCGCCGGTAATATCAATCCATTTGATCAGCTGATCGATCCTTAGGGCGTTAATATCGAATCCTACCACGTTGTGCCTTTTGCCGAAAGCAACAGCCACAGGTAACCCTACGTACCCTAACCCAACGACAGAAACTTTCCTCAAACCCATCTCCAGGCTAATCAAGTTTCTTATTTTTTACATTAGCGCTTTTGCAAAGCAATCATAATTTCTTGTAGACGGCTATTTGCTCGGCTATGTCTTTGCCAAAAGCTGTGCCGAAATAATGTGGCGGCCTGATAAAATCTCTGGTTTGCGTATGTAAGTATGTCTGATCCAGCAAGCTCAATCCCGCCTCTTTCGCCAATTTATGCCACACGCTGATTGATCGTTTTTCTCCCCAGAATATGCCGTTGCGCTTGTACGGAACATTATACAGATGGTTGTACAACCAAAACTTAGTGTACTGATAAATCTCTTGCCAAGTCAGCGGTACATCGCACCATATGAACGCCCCCCCCCGCTTCAATATTTTTCCGACGGCAGCCAAAATTTTTCTAACAATCTCTAACTTACAGGCGTACGTAACAATCGAACAGATGATTACGTCATACGACTCTGTGGGAATATCGCTCAGGTCATACGAAGAGTAGATCTTAGTTTGCCCCAAAAGATCTTGATGGTTATGCCTGAAATATTCTATAGAAGTTTCCTGAATTTCCTGCAAATCGACCTTCCAGCCACTTTTAATCATATGCGCCTCAATGATCCCAGTTCCGACGCCAATGCTCAGAATTGATGCGTTACGGTTCGAATATATTCCCAACAACTCAGCAAACTTATCTGCCAAGGCATGCTTGTTCGCTACAAAAGATTCTCGCAAATCAAGCCGACCATTTTCAAACAACTTTTTGTAAAAAGCGTCAAATAATCTGCTATCCGGCCAGCTTTTGACGTTATGACCGATATTATCGGCTAGTTGTACCAAATCTATATCATGCCAGCTGGTTTGTTGAAGGGAGATGTGCATATTATCGTTTTAGTTTCCTGACATGCCGTAACACAGTAAGGCAAATTATCCTCTTTGCACACAACTTCAAATGATGTAGCATCGCTCTTAGCAGGACAGTATTCCTAATCGACTTTATTCCAAACAACAGGCGAAGACAATTCAACGCACCTAATGTATAGCGCCAAGTACCGACCACAGCCCATATCACAGAAGTTTCATAAGCCATAGTCGTCCTACAACTTCCGCTGTAATATTTAATTAAACACTCATCAACAAGGAAAAAAACACTATGAGTTGCACATTTTAACAAAAAATCGTAGTCTTCCGAAAGGCCCACGCGTTTTGATTCGCTATATCCCCCTATTTTTCTGACTAAATCAGCTTTAACAACTATGGAAGATACCGGAACTGTATTTATAAATAATAAGCTTTTAAGCGTAGCGACCGGGCCAAAATCATTGGCTTCGGTCCATTCATTGCCATAATCGTCATAACGAACCATCCTGGTGTAACAGATGCCACAGTCTTGATTGGCTTTTAGGGCTTTAATTTGTTTTTCAAGCTTATCGGGAAACCAAAGATCGTCATCGTCACAAAAAGCAATGTATTCACATTTGGACAATCTAATTCCATGATTACGTGGAGAAGCCGGACCTCCTGAATTGGGCTGAGCCACATATGTAACTCTCGAATCGTTTATACAATGGACTACTTGCTCATTTGTACTGCTAAAACCATTGGAAACTACTATCAACTCCAGCCGATCAAAAGATTGTCTGAGGATAGACTCGATCGTTTTTTTCAAAAATTGCGGGCGATTGTGCGTAGCGACAACTACAGACACAAGCGGAGTTTCAACCATTTATATCTATATTCCACGTATAAGGAATCTTGGACTCTGTATAAGGCACCCTAATAATTTCCTGCGAATCGTAAGGAATAGTAGAGCAATTAGCAACCATAGCCTCTCTACCACCAATCGCTTTGAAGCCATACCACAATCCACATGGAACTTTTAAAAGACTGTACCGTTCTGCGTTCAAAAAGTACTTATCTATCTGTCCATTAGTTATGCTTTCTTTTCTGTCGTCGTAAAGCACAACCTTTACACACCCTAATGGAACACAATAATGCACATCCATAACCATATGTTTGTGCCAAGCTTTTATAACTCCAGCATAAATCCAAGAAAAATATATCTCCCCAAATTGCCTAAAATGCACATCATCAACACGTAACATACGCATCACTTTACCGCGTTCGTCTTGGAATTGCTCTAGTGGAACTTGGAAAACCCCTTCAATCAAGTTATTAATACCCTTCCATCAAAAATCTATTAACTAACCAGCAAACCTCAGTTACACTCTGATCCGACAGGGAAACGTGTAAAGGTAAGCTTATAACGCGTTTCCCAAACTCCTCTGCATTAGGACATTTATCGCCCGCAAACTTAGATAACAAATGGTTTGGTTTATAATGTAGCCCGGTTTCGATTCCTTGCCCGAACAAAAACTCTCGCAAAGAGTTTCTTTTGCCATCTGCCACTAATACAGGAAATATATGCGGCATTGTCTGTTTAATATCCATGTCTAGCAATTTTACCACAGAGCTGTTTAATTCTGAACAGTAAATTGATGCCAGTCTTCTGCGTTTGTCTCTAAAACAATTGATTTTTTTTAATTGCTCAATCCCGATTGCGGCATTCAAATTGTTCATATGATAGCGCCATCCTTGATCTTTTATTTCAAAATCGCACTCTCCTGTAATAACGTCTCTCGTCTCCTTTATTCCAAGGCGTCTATAGATTCTAACTTTATCAATTACATCGTTATCATTCGATACGATACATCCACCATCTCCACAAGTGATATTTTTTATGCCATCGAAGCTAAAACATAAAACATCGCTACGCTCCTCTATAAGTTTCTCATTGCAAAGACTGCCAAAAGAGTGAGCTGCATCCTCTATCAGGCGTACCCCCTCATTCTGCGCTAGATTCAGCATACGCTCTCTATCACCAAAACCACCTGCATAATGCACGTATAAGATTGCTTTAACACGTTCATCAATTTTTCTACACGTATCCTCTAAATTCATACACCCGGTACTAATATCCACGTCACAAGCCACTGGAGTAGCACCAATTGCGGAAACGGCCTGAAATGAAGCTACATAAGTTATACTCGGAACAAGAATCTTGTCTCCAGACTTTACTCCAATGGCTTGTAAAGCTAATTGTATCGCAGCAGTGCCGCTGCTGACGCAAGCGACTTTGACATTATCGCAAAAAAAAGACTCTAACGCTCGCTCAAAAGCAAAGACATACTCTCCGCATCCTAGATATCCATCTCTTAAAACATCAGCAACTGCACCAGCCTCCTCCTCACCAACACAACACTGAGATAGCTTGATTCTATACACGCGTAAACTCAATTAATTGCTGTATTGTTACTTCAATAGGATCGTCTCCCGCTTTGACTCTTTTATACCAATGTGCTGTTTTAGTAACAGCTTCATCAAAAGAAAATTTTGGTTGCCAATTCAAAAGCGATTGAGCTTTTTCAATAGACAAATGTAGTAATGATGCTTCTTGATATTGCTCATCTACTGTAGAGCGTTCTATCTTTAATTTGTCCAATTTTTCAGTCAATAGCTTAGTAAGCTCATATACCGTCTTGATTGAATTACTATTTGGCCCAAAATTCCAAGCTTCTCCGTTATGAATTTCTGGGTGCGTGTATAAAAAACTGCCCAACTGCATGTATCCATGTAAAGGATCCAAAACATGCTGCCATGGCCTAGTTGAATTCGGATTTTTGAGAACAATTGACTGATTATTACTTATTGCCTTTATGATATCCGGGACTATTCTATTCTCTGACACATCTCCTCCGCCAATTACGTTTCCAGCTCTGGTTGATGCGCACCCAAATTCATTCCTGAATACGAAATAAGACAAAAAATAGCTTCTAAAAACATGCTCCGCACAAGCCTTAGATGCACTGTACGGGTCTGTCCCGCCTAAAGCGTCATTTTCTCGGTATCCCCAAACCCACTCATTATTGGCATAACATTTGTCAGACGTAATATAAATTAGGGATCTGACCGAAGGGCATTTTCTGACAGACTCAAGTAAATTAACCGAACCAATTACGTTAACGTTAAATGTCGTCACTGGATCATCATACGATCTTTTAACCAAAGACTGCGCTGCTAAATGAAATACTAAATCTGGTTTAGCTCGATCGATAATTGATGATAGGCTAGAGAAATCTCTAATATCAGCAACATTATGCCACAGTTTATTTTTCAGCCTTAGCTTAGTAAACAGCGAGTCCTCGTGCTCAGGCTCTAAGGCATATCCAACAACCTCCGCCCCTAAACTTATCAGCCAAAAAGAAAGCCAAGAGCCTTTAAACCCCGTATGCCCAGTAATAAAAACTTTTTTGCCAGAGTAAAAATTCCCTAATTCCGATGTCAAGCCCATACTTTCCACGGAGCTTTACCGTTATTCCACAATGCATTTAAAAATTGGTAATCGCGGGAAACGTCCATTGGTTGCCAAAAGCCATCATGTCTAAAAACCATAACCTCCCTATCTTTTACAAGGTTGTAAAACGGCTCGCCTTCCAGGGCCAAATTTTCATCATCCCTAAGATAATCAAATATTCTCTTATTGCAGATAAAAAAACCTGCCGAAACACAACTACTCCCCCTTAATGGCTTCTCGTTAAAACTAACTACTCGACAACCATCAACCTCCAATTCTCCAAATCTACTGGCAGGACATGCACCGGTGACTGTTAGTATTCTTCCGTGTGTCGTATGAAAATCTAAAGCCTTATTTAAATCTACGTTACCAACCCCATCTCCGTATGTTAACATAAAGATATCATCTTTTTCTAAATATTTTTTAACACGAAACACTCGACAACCAGTCAAAGACTTATGACCTGTATCAACAAGAGTAACGTTCCAATTTTCAGCCGACTCACCATAGCAAAAAATATTTCTATTAGCTAAATTTACTGTAAAATCATTTTGTTTGTATGCGTAGTTTATAAAGTAATCTTTGATAAGATCTCCCATATACCCTAAACAAACAATAAAATCTTTAACATCGAAGTGTGCATATGTCTTCATGATGTGCCAAATTATTGGATGCTGCCCTATAGCAACCATAGGCTTGGGGATATTGTTTGCCACATCACGTATGCGGGTACCAAGACCACCTGCCAAAATCACAGACTTCATTTGGAGTAGAATCACCTCACCATAGCTTCCATTATATACCAGCAATACCTAAATGTGCAACGCTCTAGTAAATCAGCACAGCTCTCGTAATTAATTGTCCATTGTCGATAATAGCAAAGTCTAAACAAGTATAGAAAGTCGATATTTGCCGTCAAAGAAGTCATTATATATTAGTGACAACTCTTGCTATTTCACTGTTTTGATATTAGCGTTTGGGCGTCGGGCGCTCTTAGCTCAGCTGGATAGAGCACCGGCCTTCTAAGCCGGTTGTCGTAGGTTCGAATCCTACAGAGCGCGCCATTAAACCTTGTCAAGGAATTGATTTATGAAAATCGACGGTAACGCCATCAAAATAGGTATACTTTTAGAGCATAAAGGGAAATTGTGGTCAGTGGTGAAAACACAGCACGTCAAGCCTGGAAAAGGCGGGGCTTATATGCAAGTAGAGCTTAAGGACATAAGATCCGGCAGCAAACTGAACGAGCGGTTTCGCGCCGGTGAATCCGTAGAAAGAGTCCATTTAGAGGAAGAAGAGTTTCAGTTCCTATATAAGGAAGGGGATGGATTCGTCTTCATGAATAACAGCAATTTCGAGCAGATATTCCTAACCTCGGATCAAGTTGGCGACGGCGCTGTATACTTAAAGGAAAACATGACGGCGTCGATATCGTTTTATGAAGGCGAAGTCATTGGCGTGGTCTTGCCTGATACCGTGATCATGGAGATAGCAGAAACAGAGCCCGTTGTAAAAGGTCAGACGGCGACGTCTTCCTATAAACCAGCTGTGCTGGACAATGGCGTAAGAATTATGGTCCCTCCCCACATAGAAGCAGGAATTAAAGTTGTAGTAAATACAACCGATAGTTCGTATGTTGAAAGAGCTAAATAGGCGAAACATAGAATATGAGAAGCACAAATCTTCCGCCGCTTTCCCCCAATATGACCGTCGTGACGCGGGCTATTTTTAAGGCTTCTCGGCGGCTTATTCGTGATTTCAATGAGGTTGAGAACCTTCAGGTATCGCGCAAAGGCCCTTACGATTTTGTAACGAACGCTGACCTTGCGTCGGAAAAGATCCTGATATCAGAGCTTCAAGCCGGCCGTCCTGATTATGGCTTTTTAACTGAGGAGTCCGGAACCATAAAAGGAGAAAACACATATTACAGGTGGATTATTGACCCCATTGACGGAACAATGAACTTTATGCACGGGTTCCCATTTTGGTGCATCTCTGTGGCTTTAGAAAAAGACCAAGAGGTTATTTGCGGCGCTGTTTTTGACCCAATTAGGAACGAATTGTTCTGGGCAGAAAAAGGCGTCGGAGCCTTCCTAAATGACCGCAGAATACGCGTGAGCCCAAGAAAATCGCCAGAGGATACCGTTTGCGTTATCGGCTATCTAATAACTTATGAGAAAGAAGGAAAATGCAAAGCTGAGTACGATACTATCAAAAATGAGGTTGCGGCAGTGCGCAGAACCGGCTCGATAGCTTTAAACCTCGCTTATGTCGCCTGTGGAAGGTTTGATGTGTGCGCCAGCGTAACCCCAATAAATTATTGGGACATTGCGGCGGGGGTTTTGTTGGTGAAAGAGGCCGGTGGAAACACGACTGATTTATATGGCAGAAAGCCAGAGCCTTCTCCTGACACCCTAGTTGCAGCTAACATGGACTTGCGTGAGAAAATTACATCGCTATTCTTGCGAAAGTAACTAGACCTGCCTTAGAGATTTGATTTTTCCAGCGCATAAATTTATCGGCGAATCACTGCCATTTTAGGTGGCGCGGTTCTACTTTTGACTGGCGGCTCTGGTTAGACGGTCGTTGATGGCAACTCCTATCCCTTCATTGGGAATCGGCATAACTGCGATTGCGGATGGGTTGAGTTGATCTAGCTCTCTCAGCATAGAAAACAAATTGGCAGCAGCCTCGCCAAGATCGCCTGATTCGCTTAGGTTAAGGCATATATGCTCGCCGGAAGATGGCCAAACGTCTTTAGCGTTCCCAAACCCCAACAAAACCTCTTCAGGGCGCAAGTGGGTTACATTAAGCCTCATGCTTGAATTTGGTGAATAATGGCGCTTCATCTGACCCGGAGATTTTGTTTCAGTGGACGCTTCATCGCTTATTTTCATGAATTTGGATATATCTTCGCGGGTTATAGCCCCAGGGCGTAAGATCGTCGCTTTACCATACGATAAATCAATAATAGTGGACTCTATACCCACCTTACATTTACCTCCATCAATGATAAGCAGATTTTGGTTGTTTAGGGCTGACATAGCGTCTTTCGCCGAAGTTGGGCTTATTTTGGTCGACATGTTGGCGCTGGGGGCAACGATCGGGCGGCCAAATGTTTTCAGTAAAGCGAGGGCAACCGGATGATTCGGGATACGTACGCCGATATACTCAAGTCCGGCCGAAGCTAACAGTGAAATAGAACAACCCTCTTTACGTCTTAAAATCATGGTCATGGGACCAGGCCAAAAAGTCTGCGCCAGCCTGTAGGCAGCAAGAGGTATTTCGACATATTCCTGCGCTTGTTCTATGCAAAAAAAGTGGGCTATGAGCGGGTTGAAAGTAGGACGATTTTTAATCTGATATATTTTTGCTACGGCAAGGTCATTAGTGGCGTCTCCACCAAGGCCGTAAACAGTCTCTGTCGGGAATACGACAACATCTCCGCGCATAAGGCTGCATACAGCTGTCTTTATCACTTGTTTGTTAGCATCTAAAATCACCGAAAATTCACCGCAAAGAACGCCAATGCATCAATAACTTTATTGTTTAAAAAAAGCCACAATGTTAACGTTACCCGGGTGTTGACGGAAGCTATAGGATGTTCAGGGGCTATTTTGCGGCAATTGTTACTCCTTGGAAGAACGATAAACTCGACCTTAAGGCGTTTGGTCGCCATATCGATTTCCTGTTAGAGAATAAAATAAATGGAATAGTAGCGTGCGGCTCTACCGGCGAATCAATCCTGCTTAGCCCAGAAGAACGCCAGCTTGAGATCAAAGAGGCAATTGCTCGAGTCAATGGGCAAGTACCAGTAGTTATCAATATCGGATCGCCAGACACGCGCGCGTGTATCCGTCAAGCTCAGGAGGTTGAGAAATATGGCCCCAATGCGATGTTGATAACCTGTCCGTACTATGTCAAACCATCGCAAGAAGGTATTTATAACCATTTTAAGGCGATCCATGACGCTACGCATTTGCCAATAGTGATATACAACGTGCCGTCTAGGACAGGCACAGACATTGCAACTGATATTATCAAGCGTATGGTTGATAATCTGTCGCGCGTAAAGGCTTTAAAAGAGGCAACGAGTAACCTCTGCCGCATAACGGAGCTTGCCAAGGCTTATCCACTCGAGCGTTTTCAAGTGCTTTGCGGAAACGATGATATAGCATTAGCCGCTTTCGCGATGGGGGCTTGCGGAGCCATCTCAGTAACAGCCAACATTGCCCCAAAAGAATGCGTAGACATGTACGAACGGTTTTTTGCAGGCAATTTAGCAAGTGCTGCGGCCACTAGAAACAAACTTGCCCACCTTAATCAGGCTTTGTTTGTTGAGCCAAATCCAGTTCCGGTCAAATACTCTTTAAGCCTTATGGGCAGAATGAGCGATGAAGTCAGAGGCTCGCTTGCCCAACTCAGTCAAGAATCTAAGGCTGAAGTAAAGGCGGCCATGTGTGAAGCAGGGCTCCTATGCAAAAGAAAATAGTTGTACAAAACCGTCGTGCGAAATTTAACTATATCATTGAAGAGACTTTCGAAGCAGGGCTTATCCTGCATGGAAGCGAGGTTAAGTCCTTGCGGACAGGTAAAGCCAGCATTCAAGAATCCTATGCTTCTGAGGAACAGGACGGCGATATTTATTTAATTAACTCGACAATTCAGGAATATCCACACTCGCTGTTTAACCACGAGCCTAAGCGGTCGAGAAAATTGCTGCTAAAGCGCAAGCAGATCAATAAGTTGCTGGGCAAGATCAAACGCAGCGGGTATACGTTGATCCCTTTGTCGATATATTTTAATGAAAGAAACCTAGCTAAATTAGAACTCGCGCTGGCTAAGGGGAAAAGTAACGTAGATAAACGTGAAACGCTTAAGAAACGCGACTGGCAGCGGGATAAAGAGCGCATAATGTCCAATTATAATAAACGAGGCTGATTTAAGTGGTAGTTCGAGTTAAAACGGTTGCTTTTCAGGGAATCGAAGCCCAAAGCGTAGAGGTACAGATTCAACTTCAAAGCGGGCTTCCTGCGTTTAACATAGTCGGCCTTGCTGATAAAACCGTGGCCGAAGCGCGCGAACGCATAAGGGCGGCTATTTACTCTATGGGGTTGGCTATACCGGCCAAACGCATTACCATTAACTTAGCGCCAGCCGACCTTCAAAAAGAAGGCACTCATTATGACCTGCCGATGCTTATGGGGCTTTTGGCTGCAATGAATGCTATTGCGTCAGACAGCTTAGATGATTACGTGGTGATGGGCGAATTGTCGCTCGACGGTCGAATAAACAAGGTCAATGGCGTTTTGCCAAGCGCCATACATGCTAACACTTTGGATCTCGGGCTAATATGCCCTAAAAGTTGTGGGGCAGAGGCAGCTTGGGCGGGCGATCTTTGTATCGTCGCTGCGGATAATGTGCTTTCCTTAATAAACCATTTAAAAGGTTTGCAGATACTGTCAAAACCGGAAGTAAACGCCATGTTTGCAACGGAAAGCGGCCTATGCTTCAGTGATGTTAAGGGGCAGGCTGTGGCCAAAAGAGCTTTAGAGGTCGCGGCTGCAGGTGGGCACAATCTTCTTATGCAAGGCCCGCCGGGGGCCGGAAAGTCAATGTTGGCCTCCAGATTGCCGAGCATACTGCCTCAACTGTCACCGCAAGAAGCCCTTGAGGTTTCAATGATCTACAGCGTAGCGGGAATGCTTGATGATCAAGGATTGGTTACAACCAGGCCGTTTAGAGAACCGCATCATTCGGCCTCGCTTCCGGCCTTGGTCGGCGGCGGTCTAAAGGCCCATCCTGGCGAGATTTCGTTGGCGCATAACGGTGTGCTGTTCATGGATGAGTTCCCAGAGTTCTCATGCAGAGTCCTTGAGGCCATGCGTCAACCGTTAGAAACCGGTAAAATAACGATTGCAAGGGCAAACTGCCACGTTACATACCCAGCGAATTTTCAATTGATTGCCGCCATGAACCCCTGCAAATGCGGATATCTTGGAGATAAAGCCAAGCAATGCACTCGCGCCCCTAACTGTGGGCGAGAATATATGATGAAACTGTCCGGCCCCCTTTTGGACAGGATTGACATTCAACTGGACGTGCCTGCGGTCTTGATTGACGAGCTTAACAAGCAAAATTTATCGCAAGAAACCAGTAAAGATATTCTGGCTCGCGTTACTGCAGCCAGACAGAAGCAGCATCAGCGCTATGGCGGCACCCTAACCAATGCTTCGGTTAAAAACGCTGCTTTAGAGGAAGCTTGTTCGTTTACCCCGGATACCCGGAGCGTACTAATCAATGCAGCGGAGAAATTAAGGTTGTCGGCGAGGGGGTATTATCGTGTTATTCGCGTTGCCAGGACTATAGCAGACTTGGAACAAAGCCAATCCGTATCTCGTCAACATGTCTGTGAAGCT
>JAIRYS010000020.1 GCA_031267535.1 Holosporales bacterium
GGTGACTATGGTTCCAAGCAGCATAGCGCCAAGCGCACTGAAAGCTTCAGCTAAACCGGCTACATAGTACACAATCGTAAACAGTAATATAGGCGCGAATACCGGCAGCAGGGACGGCACAATCATCTCTTTGATCGCTGATTTGGTAAGTATTCCAACTGCCAATTTGCTGAGTTAGGACGGTTTTCGTTATTTTTGCCGACAATGTCTGAAGTTTGAGAGAAACATCGTTTTTCAATGCTGAACCATAGCCGATTTGCCAATATAAATAACATTCAACTTGCCTCAAATGCAACTGTAGAATGTGTCTTATAAGAACTTTAATTCGCTTTTTATTGTCTAATCTGAATTCTATAAGCCTCGTTTCCTTAGTTGGCTCATAAGGGTCTTGGCTGCCTTTTGCTCTGCGATTTGTTTTGAAGATCCGGTGCCGGCCCCAGTTAGGCCGTTGCCTATCAGGACTTGGACAGTAAAAACTGGGGAATGATCGGTCCCACTACGGTCCGTGACTTCATATATAGGAATCCCAAATTTGCGACTCTGAGCCCATTCTTGTAGTAAGTTTTTTGGACACTTCAGATTCTCGACAGAATAGTTTTTTACACGCTCTTGAGCCCAACGTTTAACCACTGTTGAAGCTGCATCATACCCGCCGTCCAGATACACGGCGCCGATAAGCGCCTCTAAAGTGTCTGCAAGGATAGAACGTTCGCCTTTGCCATACACAACATTCAACAGCCGAACCAAACCGCCGGATCTAGCAACATCAGCGATAAATAGAGAGCTGGAGAAATAATGATACCTAATTGATAAATCCCCTTCAGAATCATGAGGGAAAGTTTCATATAACAACGCTGCCAGTACCAAATTATAGACCCTGTCCCCCAAGAATTCCAACCTTTCGAAGGCGTCTGAACAAGATTTATCAGCACTGCGTGACGGATGACTTAAAGCTCTCGACAATAAAGAGACATCTTTAAATTGATAACCTAGACATAAGCTGACATCTTCTAGTTGCAAGGAGAGGCCGCACTATACAATTTTCTTAAATATTCTGTTGTAGCGAATGTTTTGAATCCAGCGCCAAAACTCCCAAAGCCGGACTCTGTTCGCAATCGAGTGCAAAATGCAGACTGCGCGTCCTACCAAAAGATCCTCGTGAACATAACCAACCGCGCCGAGAAATCTGCTGTCTTTCGAGAAATCCCGATTGTCGCCCATCATGAAATAGTGGTTTTCCGGGACAGTATAAACAGGGGTGTTGTTTACAGCCCACTCGTTGTTGATATCGTGCCTTATGATTGTGTGAGGTTTATCTTCGCCCCCCGGCAGCACTTCAATGTACATTTGCGTTCGAACCTTCCTGTTACCCAGCTCTTCATCTTCGAATAAGTACTCGCCTTGGTATGTTAGCTTGGCCGGTTCGCCATTGATGTGAACAACGCCGTCTATAACCTGAATTTTATCGCCCGGAAGACCAATTACACGTTTTATATAATTTACGGATGGGTCTGTGGGTAGCTTAAAAACGATAACATCCCCACGTTTAGGATTTTTTTTAAATATCCGTCCTTCAAACAGAGGAGGGCTGAAGAGAATTGAATGTTTGCTGTACCCATAAGCCCACTTCTCCACCACAGGCATATCTCCTACCAACAGCGATGGAACCATAGAGCCTGACGGTATCTGAAAGTGTTCGTAGACCAGCGTTCGAAAAGCCAAAATCACAAACAAAATGCCGACAATAGACTTTATTTCTTTTGGCCAGTCTGTCTTGTTTTTCTTCATGTATAGCGTTTTACATTTCTATCAATACGCTAGCAATAGCATAGGGAAACTCATCGCTCAAGCTCAGATGAGAGTAGTATTCGTTAGCGCTATGTTGTCTAGTGATTTCCTTCATGTAAACCAAAGCATTATTGCATAAGGATACGCTAGGTTTACCAAAGCGATCGTTGATTACCTCTATATCGCGCCAGACTATATTGCCGTGTTGTCCAAAGCCGGTCCCTAAAGCTTTAACAAACGCTTCTTTTGCAGCGAATCGTTTAGCCAGAAACGCCACACAATCACTGGCTGATTGCGAAGCTATCCATTCGCTGTCAGTAAATAACAACCTCCCCAAACGTTTACCGTATTGCGAGTAAAGTCGCTCAATACGCCTGATATCAACTATATCGCTGCCGAGTCCTAATATCATATTTGCTCTTCGATATTTATCACGCCTTCAACGTCGGAAAGAGATTTCGTGAGTTCCTGCATTTCCGGCAGATCGGTTCGGTAGATTTCAAAGCTGATAGCGATTTTGTTGTCTTTTATTATTTCTGTTTTTACATCAAGTACTTCTGCATCATGAGCAAAAAACACGTTTATCAGATTATAAAAAATATTTGAGGTACCTTCTGCCTCTACCATGACTATAGAGTATGGTTTGCTGTACTGACCGGATCTTTTTATTTTGTCAGACTTTTGCTGACACAATACTTGACTGATCTGCTGAGAAGTTATAATGCACTGTCCCGTTTTTACGTATAAATCGTCCAAGGACTCACAACCTAAAGAAATCATAAGTTGCTGTTTAATTTCTTCTTCTGAACAATTTTGACTAAAATTCATCATGCTTTGTTTTACAATTTTTTGACCAATCTCTGAGTATTCCTTACACTTCTGTGACTTAAGAGAACGATTGATAGCTTCTCTTGATTTTTTCAGTACAACTTTGCTTATCCATGAAGGAACTGGTCTTTGGAATGGGGAAGTGATGATTTCAACAGTGTCTCCATTTTGCAGTTTTTTTTGAATTGGCACTGTATCTCCATTTATTTTAGCGCCAATACAAGTATTTCCAACTAAAGTATGTATGTTATAGGCAAAATCCAGCACAGAGGCCTCTCGCGGTAAAGTAATAACATCACCATTGGGGGTAAAACAAAAGACTTCATCGCAAAACAAATCGTTATTTTTGTTTTGATCTGAGGGTGGATAAAACGATCTTTCTCCTATATGGTTCAAAAAGCCCCGAAGCCATTTATAATTTTCAAAATTATCAGTATTCCCAGTTTTTCTTTTATAATTCCAGTGTGCCGCCACACCGTACTCAGCCATTTTATCCATTTCTTTCGTGCGAATTTGTACTTCCAGCTGCTGTTTATATGGTCCAAGCACAACTGTATGTATAGATTGATAGCGATTACTTTTAGGCGAACTTATATAGTCTTTGATTGTTCCTTGTACTGCTTGGTACGCGGAATGCACAATCCCGAGAGCATAATAGCAATCTTCCACACTGTTGACAATTATACGAATTGCGACAATATCATTCAGCTGCAGCAAGTTAAAGTTTCTTTTGCGCATTTTTTCCCAAATGGAGTATGCGGTCTTTAATCTTCCGGAAACCTTAAAGTTAAAAAATGTATTTTTTAATAAACGCTCAAAATCAGCGACTATGCTATCGATTAGTTTCTTGTTTTTGCTAGACAACTCTTCTAAGCGCAACTGAACAGCTTCTGCTTCTTCTGGCCTGACTTGCACAAACGACAGTAATTCCAGCTCGTCCTTTATCTTATTAACCCCCACCATATCGGCAAGCGGAGCGAATACCCTAAGTGTTTCGAGTGAAATTTTACGTATCTTGTCAGGTAATTGGTGTTCTATGGTCCTCATGTTGTGCAGGCGATCCGCTAGTTTTATGAAAACAACACGAATATCAGAAGACAGAGCAAGCAAAAACTTACAAAAGTTCTTAAGCTTATGAGCATATTCGCTGCTTAAAGGTATCTTATTGAACTTTGTTACGCCATCCACTATAGCAGCCACCTCTTGCCCAAAAGCGCCTTCTATCATGTGGCGCGTAAGGTTTGTGTCTTCGAGAGTGTCATGCAGCAAGCCGGCTATAATTGTGCTTGCATCAAGCCGCATTTCCGCCAAAATAAAGGCCACTTCCTCTAGGTGGGTTAAATAAGGCTCGCCAGACAGGCGTACTTGACTTTCATGAGCCATTTTGGCAGCGTTATATGCCTTCTTGATCGATCTGACTTCCTCATTAGATAGATAGGATTCTACTATCGCCATAATCTCGTCAAATTTGCTCAAAACACAGCTCCACGTAGAAAAACAAAATTCAAGCCCTTATAACTAAGCATACCAAACTCCTAGCACCTTTGCCGAAGAATTATCAAGACGTGCTGCAGTGAACAATAAGGCGAATACCCCCCTTCATGTGGATAAGTTTGTGTATAAATTTTATTTAAATTTTTTTAGAAGATTAGGTTAACTAGGCATTAAACATTTTTTTGATCCAGAAGTTCAATTTAAAACAATGCGCAAATCCAGCTTTTACCGAAGATATGTTATGAATAGAGCCAAGATTTCTGCAATCTATCGTTGGTTTATATATGCGTTCGTTGAATTTTTGGATGGTTGTGAATAAAAATGCGTTGTCAAGTACAAAATAACATCACGTGCATGCCAAGCGCTGCAGCCTACAGCTCGATATTTCCCTGTGTTACTTAAGATTCATTGCACTTTATCAGATGTTTTTGCCACAAAACCGCGGCCTTACCGGGTGGCAATCTGACCAAAGCTTTGGCCAACTTATTGTTAGGTTGAAAATGCATATAATCCATCGGTTCTCGCCACATTCCACCCCAAACGTCGAAGCCATGCCTTTTGAAAATTGCGGCTATTCGTGGGGTGATCATACCGGGACGTATATAATTTCTGTTTAAAAACCAATCATTGTATCCACGAGGTTGTGCAATTAAATTCAGCACGGCAAAAAATTCTTGCTTAGGAAGACAGCATGTCTTCAATCGCTTTATTAAATACAGGTTCCTATCTTCAGATCTGTCAATAGAACGTTTAGGCAGTATTTTGACTCTATCAATACTGAAATAAGGATTCATTAGAGCGTTCACGTCAAGGGCGACGCCTAATGCATGAATTGACGGAACGTTTTCATGTATTTTATTGCGGTTGCTATAGCAATCGACCGTATATACGGGAAACCTCTCTTTCAGCAGATCTTTAAAACAATTTCTGACAGAATCTGCGATAGTATCTAATACATAAACCTCAAGTAATCTGGTTCCTTTTCCTGAAAAAAAGGTGCAGCGTACTTGAATTTTAACAATACGTTCTTTGATCGATGGCAACATCTGGTCAAATTGGATGGGCGGACTATTTGACGTTTGACACCCGCCCAGCAAGAAGGCCGACGTCCAATAAAAAAAGCACAAGCGCGCCGAGGATACAATTTGAAATTGGTCTTCGTTGTGCATTACGGATTTCAGATCGTTCTTGGTTTTCAATATTTACGCGCCTAAAAGAAATATAATCACCAAGCAAAATTATATTATTCAGGTGTTAAAATTTTCGATAAATAAGGCCCAGGGTTTAATTCTGATTTTTATTTTGCAGGAAGCAAAAAGACAAAACACACAAAACCTGCCAACGTATCAGTCGGCGGGAACCGTAAGATTTTAGGAATTAGCTCAAAGATACGACGCTGCGGCCATTGCTTACAGAAAAGTGCACAACCCCATCGTTCAAAGCGTAAAGCGTGTGATCTTTACCGATACCAACGTTTCTGCCAGGATGAAACTTGGTTCCCCTTTGACGTACAATTATGTTGCCGGCTACTACGATTTGGCCGCCATAGCGCTTAATTCCAAGTCTTTTACTTTCAGAATCGCGCCCATTACAAGTACTTCCACCGGCTTTTTTATGCGCCATCTTTTAAGACCTCAGACTACCCTTCTCTATCTGATCTATGCGCAGAACTGTAAAATTCTGTCGGTGACCATTTTTCCTTCTAAAGTGCTTACGTCTACGCTTTTTGAAAACCAGAACAGTCCTGGTTTTATCTTGGTCTAATATCGTCGCGCTGACACTTGCCCCTTGAACAACAGGCTTGCCAACGGCAACTTTATCTTTATCGCTGAGCATCAGAATTTGATCAAGCGTTACCTGACTACCTTTATCAAGCGCCAATTTTTCAACTTTGATAAAGTCGCCTTCGCATACTCGGTATTGCTTTCCGCCAGTCTGTAGTACTGCAAACATTATGGTGAATTCGGATCTTACTTAAACTATCATCGCTTTAGCGCAAGCTCTTAAATAAGACATATTGCTAGCTGTTGTCAATAAGTTCTTAGGCGTCAAGATTGAAGTTTTTAGATAACGTTAAAATATACGTAAAGGCAGGCGATGGCGGCAATGGGTGTGTAGGCTTTCGCCGCGAGAAGTTTGTAGAATTCGGCGGACCTGACGGCGGTAACGGCGGCAATGGCGGCAATATAATCGTAGAAGCAGTTGGTAATCTAAATACCCTCATAGATTACAGATATCAGCAGCGCTTCTATGCTCAACGTGGTGAAAACGGACGCGGGCAAAACTGCACAGGCTCCAGCGGCGAGGATCTGGTGCTTAAGGTGCCAATAGGCACTCAAATAATTGATAGTAACAACGATCTGCTTATCGCCGACCTTATTGAAATTGGCCAAAGTTGTATGTTGGCCCAGGGCGGCATAGGCGGTCGTGGTAATGCTAGTTTTAAAACCTCGACTAATCAGGCGCCAAAAAGGGCCGACCCCGGAACTTCAGGCGAGGAGCTTTGGGTATGGTTCAGCCTGAAGTTAATAGCCGACATTGGTTTAGTCGGCCTGCCAAATGCGGGTAAATCAACTTTCTTAGCAGCAAACACGAGGGCGAAACCGAAAATCGCCGACTACCCATTTACTACCCTAATCCCACAGCTAGGGGTTGCTCATGTTGGCGGCCAAGAATTCGTGCTAGCCGACATCCCCGGCCTAATAGAGGGCGCGCATCAGGGTGTTGGTCTTGGCGATAAATTCCTCAGTCATATAGAAAGATGTCGTGTTCTTATACACTTGATAAGCGCCGAAAATAGTGATCCGTTTGAGCAATATAAAACAGTACGCAACGAGCTTATATCCTATGGGCATGAATTGGCCGGCAAAACTGAGCTTTTAGCGCTAAACAAAATCGATATTTTGTCTGAAGCCGAAATTAAATCTAAAACCTCTAGACTGGCGCGACAGACCAAAAAGCCGGTCTATCCAATTTCTGCCGTATCAAGACGCGGAATTGATGACCTTTTGTATGACGCGCTTAAAGTAATCGGCTAGTTTGAGGTTTAACGTACCTGAAGCGAGAGAATTGTTCCGAAACTTCCACAGTATTCTTATACCACTTGTTAAAATGCCCGAGGTTTAGCCGAACATTTCCGTAGTAGGAACCATTCACTATGGTCAGGATGAATTCATCAACCAAGTTATCCTGCAGAAAAAGATCAGCAACCTCGCCCCCACCAATCATGTAAATGGGCTCAGCTTCATGCCCGACAGCCTTATATAAATCAGTGAATTTTTTCAGAGAATTCACAAAAATATTTGTACTATCAGATGCGTTCGTTTTTCTTGATAATATTATAAAGCGTCTTTTATTCAGCAGGCTCTGCGGCAAAGAATCAAAAGTTTTTCTGCCGACAATCAGCGTCTTACCTAACGTAATATTTCTGAAATAACTAACATCTTCCTCACACAGCCAAGGGATCTTGTTATCTCGCCCTATCACGCCGTTTGCATCGCAGGCCATAAGTCCAATAATCGACAAACTGTCCTCCCCCCCCCCCCCCCTAATGGATCTTTTTATTCTTTTGCCCTTTTATGGTATAAGACCGCCTGTCCGCTGTACAGAGCGCTCGATCAAGTCGTATTAAAAAGCGGCAGCGTAGTGCGGTACAGTTTTGTGGGCGCTTAGCTCAGTCGGTAGAGCATCTGACTTTTAATCAGAGGGTCACAGGTCCGAATCCTGTAGCGCCTACCATAGGAGGGGTGGCAGGCGTTGGGGATAGGCGCCTTGTGTAGGTTACTCTGCTGTGGCCAATGGCTCATTAAACATCCAAGGGTTTATTTTATCCCAATTCTCATAAAACCACTTGACCAAAACGGCTTTGCTGCGCCGGCAGTTTCTGTCAGGATGGGGTATTTGTGCCATTTGGGCTATAACACATCCGATACTGAACAGTTCTCTACTGGAAGCATTTCCGTAATGTTGCCTTAATCTTTCCCAAGTATCACTGCGATCAATATCATGATTATCTCTATCTATTAGCTTTACCGAATCTAAAAAAGGTTCTACTACGCCCCCATTCTCATAAAACCACTTGACCAAAACGGCTTTGCTGCGCCGGCAGTTTCTGTCAGGAGAGGGTATTTGTGCCATTTGGGCTATAACACATCCGATACTGAACAGTTCTCTACTGGAAGCATTTCCGTAATGCCGCCTTAATCTTTCCCAAGTATCACTGGATTCTGCATCAAAACCAGCAAGCCTATGGTGAATTACCAATTTTGCTCGACTCATTGGCTGATCTGGAGGCTCGGAAAAGCTGCGGATAGCAGCAAAAAGCTCTTCCGTACTAAGAAAAGAAACTAAAAAACAGAACAGCGCTGCACTAATCTTTAAAATTTTCTCCATATGTTTGTATTCTCACATATGAAATTAGTACTGCGTCGCAATTTATCAAAAAATTTACTAAAATACCATCAACAGATAACAGCAAGCATCCAAGGCGCATGTACCATTATATTTTTAGGCATGAAGTTGTTTTCGTTGAGAAGGCTATACGCCCAATTAAGTATTGGGCCTTTATTTTGATCTGTGCTTGTCCCACCAATCTAGGCGTTTTTTGATTTCCCTTTCAAAACCACGTTCTGCTGGTTTATAGAATTGTTGCCGCACAAGACCGTCTGGAAAGAAATTTGTGCCCGCAAAAGCGTCCTTCACATCGTGATCATAGACATAACCTTCCGAATATCCTCGAGATTTCATGAATGCAGTAGGGGCGTTTAAGATTCTTTTCGGCGGCGTAAGCGAGCCATGCTTGTGGACAAACTGCTTAACTTCATTAAATGCAGAGTACACTGCGTTTGATTTCGGCGCGCTGGCAAGATATATCACTGCTTGCGCGACAGCCAATTCGCCTTCCGGCGGCCCTAAAAATCGGAACGCTTGCTCGGCCGCAATGGCTTGTTGCAGAGCCTGCGGATCGGCCATGCCAATATCTTCAACCGAAAAACGAACTAGTCTACGCGCTATGTAAAGCGGGTCTTCACCGCCCTCCAGCATTCTGGAAAACCAATACAGAGCCCCATCCACATCAGATCCGCGCATAGCCTTATGCAATGCGCTAATAAGATTGTAATGCTCGTCACTTGACTTGTCATATATCACCGGGCGTTTGGATAACAGTTTGATGAGCTTGTCTGAGGAAAGGTTGCCGTCAGTTTTTAAGGCAAACAATTCTTCCGCTCTGTTTACAAGATATCGGCCGTCTCCATCGGCCATTTGACACAGGGTTAGACGAGCTTCTTTAGTAAGCGGAAGCGGTTTATGCATGAAGTTCTCTGCCCTGTTCAGCAAGATTTCAAGGTCATTAAGCTCCAATCGGTTAAAAGTTATTACTTTGCATCTGGATAAAAGCGCGGGCCTAAGCTCGAATGATGGATTCTCGGTCGTGGTCCCGATAAGGACTATATTGCCGGTCTCTAAGTGAGGCAAAAACACATCTTGCTGCGATTTGTTAAGGTGATGAATTTCATCTATTAACATCAGAATTTTGGCGTTTACAGACCGCTCGGCGCGCTCAAATATCGATTTGAAGGTCGAGGTCGCGTGCATGACGGCCGAAGTTTCTTCAAACGGCAGTTGACTGTGTTTGGCCAAAAATCTGGCTAATGAAGTTTTGCCACTGCCAGGTGGACCCCATAAAATCAAGGACTGAATAGGATCCATAGCCAACAGCTGGGCAGATACCTTAAACCCAACAAATTCCTCAATAGACTGAGGCCTGAGTAACTCTGCCAGCGGAGAAGACTTCACGAACAGACTGCTTTGCTGCATACGCTATTTAGCTTTGCGATTTATACCCAGCAGCATATATCTTTACGACCCGCTTGTCTTCAAGGGAGAATTAGTTTAGAATGCAGCTTGATGCGAAGATTTTTGGTATTTCAATATGGCCGTTCCTAAGAAAAAAACTTCAAAGTCTCGTCGTGATCAGAGACGATCGCACTTGGCGCTGCACGCTGTAAATCATGTCAAATGTGATAATTGTGGCAGCGATAGGCTTCCACATCACATATGTAAAAGCTGCGGATACTATAATAAGCGTCAGGTTTTCACCATCAAACCAGCTGTCGAAGAGGCTGCTGAAAGCGTTTAAAGAGACCTTGGTTGAACATCGATAAAACAACGGGCTGTGTTACGAAATCTTCTGTATTTAATTTTGGCTCAGAAAGCGCGACAAGCGATACGTGTAAAGCTGCATCCACCGATACAAACTGCCAGTGCGCTAAATTAACTGGCGACGAGTCGTGTAGAAGGGTCATAGCCGTTGACGCTATGGGCGGGGATAGCGCCCCGGAAACCGTAGTGCGGGGGATTTCTTACCTAGATTGCAGTGACGTGAAGTTTCTGCTTTTCGGGAAGAAAGATTTAATTAATTCGTTGCTGGATAAATATCCGCCGAAACACAAAACGGTAGAGTTAATCGACGTCGAGATCAATGTAACATCCGATGAAAAGCCGTCTTCTGCATTCAGGAAAGGAAAACAATCTAGCATGGGGCAAGCGATACAGGCTGTTAAGGACGGCGTTGCCCAAGCCGTAGTGTCAGCTGGCAATACTGGCGCATATGTAGCTTTATCGACCAGCATTCTTGGCACGCTGCCCGGAATTAAGCGTCCGGCAATTGCTACCCAACTGCCGACTAAGGCGGGCGTATGTATTGCTTTAGATCTTGGCGCGAACATAGATTGCTCCAGCGATAAGTTGGTTCAGTTTGCCATCATGGGCGAGGCGCTGGCGCAGGCTTATATGAATAAAGAAGCCCCCAAGGTCGCGCTTTTGAATATAGGGTCGGAAGAAACGAAAGGCAGTCAGGTAATACAGGAGACGGCTTATATACTTAAGAATGACGGTATCGTCAGCAATTACTGCGGATTCGTGGAAGGGGACGGCATATGGCTGGGCGAGGCAGACGTCATTGTCACAGACGGGTTTTCCGGCAATATAGCCCTGAAATCCGCTGAGGGAACAGCTAGGCTTTTGATAAGCCACTTCAAATCAATCTTTATGACAAGTGGCTGGTTTATGAAGCTGGTAGGGCTTATGGTAAAAAGCAGGCTAAAGGCAGCATTTTCGTTTTTTGATCCTAGAGCATTTAACGGCGCGGTGTTCCTCGGGCTCGATGGGCTGGCAGTGAAAAGCCATGGAGGGACTGATTATGTCGGATTTGCTAATGCTCTAAAATTTACCATAAAAGTGATGGATGAAAGGCTGATCAATAAAATCAAGCTGCATAAGGGATTTGAAAAGGTGAAGAAGTGAGTAGTCTTACGAAACTAAATAACGGAATCAGGGTAGTAACCTACGAAATGCCGCATGTGGAAACAGTTACGCTGGGCATGTGGCATGACGTCGGCGCACGGTTCGAACAAAAAGAAAATAACGGCATATCGCATTTTCTTGAGCATATGGCGTTTAAGGGAACCACCCGTCGTACTGCAAGGCAAATAGCAGAAGCAATCGAGTTTGTAGGAGGGGACCTTAACGCTTATACCTCGCGCGAGGCTACGGCGTATCACGCAAGAGTCCAAGGTAAAGATATAGAACTGGCCGTTGATATACTTGCTGATATCTTGCTGGATCCGACGTTTCCGGAGGCAGAGCTTGAGCGAGAGCGAGGCGTCATATTGCAGGAGATTGGCCAAACTTTGGACACGCCGGACGACGTTGTATTTGACCATTTTCAGGCAGCGGCCTTTAAAAATCAAGCTATCGGCAGATCAATTCTTGGCCCAGCCGAGGTTGTCAACCGCCTAACAGCCAAAGACCTTCGACAATACATGAATTCATTCTACCAACCAGATAAAATGGTTTTCTCTGCCGCAGGTAAGCTTAAACATGACGCTGTGGTGTCTTTGGCTGAAAAGTATTTTGGCGGGTGTAGATCAAGAGATTCAATTTCTGCGCCGGAGCCGGGTAAATACACCAGCGGCCTTGCGGTCGATTTTCGTCCGCAGCTTGAGCAAGCGCACATAGTCATGGGGTTTGAGGGAGTAAGCCTAAATTCGCCTGATTATTACAGTGCTGCAATATGTTCGTCCATCCTGGGGGGAGGTATGTCCTCCAGGCTGTTTCAGGAAGTGCGAGAGAAACGAGGCTTGGTGTATGCCG
Source organism: Holosporales bacterium (assembly GCA_031267535.1). Classification (GTDB taxonomy): domain Bacteria; phylum Pseudomonadota; class Alphaproteobacteria; order UBA3830; family JAIRWN01; genus JAIRWN01. Next base: position 12,265 of record JAIRYS010000020.1, read on the forward strand.
TCTATTCATTCAACAGCTGCTATAACGATTCTGGAACACTGTGCATATATGCAGGAACTGCGCCTGAAAAAGCAACCGAAGTTGTCAGCGTTTCGTTTGAGCAGCTATACGATATGTGTCGCAGAATAGACGAACCGGAATTTAACCGCTCTTTGGCTCAGTTCAAGATGGGGTTGATGACGTCTTTGGAAAGTACGACTGCGATGTGTGAAAGAAATGCTAATCAAGCGCTGATATTCGGGCGTACGATTGATAATGAGGGCCTAATGGCCAAAATCAACAAAGTCAGTATCGAGTCCATCAAAAACGTTGCAAAGACGATGTGCAAGTCGAATAAGACGCTTGCCTTTGTCGGTAAGATTGAAGATGCAGATGCAAGGCAAATGCTAGACTCTTGCAATGACTTGCAATAATGCGGCGATATATAAATCCGCTTTGTAAGCAAATATATGAATCACGAAAATACCTTAGGGAAAAGCGTATCCTGCGCCGGTATAGGAACTCATTCGGGTAATCCTGCGGTGTTATCTATATGTCCAGCTCCGGCTGGATATGGCGTTAAATTTGTTAGAGTAGACGCCGCCAGTCATGAAATTCCTGCTTTGTGGAATAAAGTCAGCAACACGTCCATGTGTACTTGTATTACTCATAGCGGCGTATGTGTGAAAACCGTTGAGCATGTGTGTGCAGCGCTGCTTGGTATGGGCGTCGATAACGTAAAGATAGAGCTGAATAACGAAGAAGTCCCTATCCTTGATGGCAGCGCGTTAGAGTTTGCAAGGATGATTGAATCAGCCGGAATTACGCCACAATCAAAGGCTAGGCGGGTTATTAAGATTTTGGAAACCGTGACCATACAAGACGACGATTGCATTGTCTCGCTTGAGCCATCTGAAAAAGATACGCTTTCTTTGGAGGTAGAGCTGGATCTTTCTGCTGCCGGTTTGGATAAACAGTATATAAGTTTGGACTTAACCAGAGACGCGTTTGTCAAAGAATTGGCTCTAGCAAGGACTTTTGGCTTATTCAAAGACGTTCAGATATTACGCGATAAAGGCCTTATAAAAGGGTCGTCGCTTGACAATGCAATCGTCATAGATAACGGTAAGATTATGAACCCTGAAGGGCTTCGTTTTGAAAACGAAATGGTTCGTCATAAAGCCCTTGATGCAGTTGGCGACCTGTCGCTAGCAGGCAAGCTTATTCTGGGTAAGTTTTACGGCAAAAACTGCGGTCATACACTGAATCAAGATTTGCTGCAAAAGCTGCTTAATACGCCAAGCGCCTGGGAAATATGTTAGCGACAAACGTTGCCAATTATTAAGTTGATGAATCATCGCGAGTCAATGGGACGCTGAATTTTATTGTGGTGTCATCTTTGCCGTTGGATTCTATTACTACAGACCCCTTGTGCATTTTGACGATGTGATTCAACAAAAGCAAAGATACGCTGTTGTATCCGTACATTTGTGCGTCTGGCTCTTGCTTTGTACGGTGCAGAACTTTGTTTGTTTTGTTGAAAACAATAGTGTTGCAAGATATCTGCACATTTAAAGCATCAGATATTATCTCGGCCTTCAGGTCAATAATGGATCCGCTTTGGGCAGATTTGATAATCTTAAGCAAAAGCGTTGATATTGCTTGTTTCATTAGATCTCTGTCAGCATCCATGTTTTTTCTAGGGAAGCTAGTGGCGTTTATTTTAATCTCTTTTCCTGAAGCGTTTTGATAAACGGGCTCCAGCGCGCTGTTAAACAAATCTTTTATTTTGAAGGTAGAGTAATTGGGATTGGCTTGTTCTATTTGCATTGACGTCAGCCTTATCATGTTGTCGATTAGCGTAGACAATCGTTGCGAGCCCTCAGAAATACCCTGAGCATAGTTGTATTGCTTATCATTTAATTTGCCACAGTGTTGGTTCATCAGAAGTTGCGTAAAACTAACGACAGCGCTAAGCGGTTCATGGAATTCACATGACGCTCTCATAATAAAATCATTCTTGGCTTGTACTACATGCTCCAGCAGTTTGCTCTTTTCAAAAAGCAACGCCTCTAATTTATACGAGTCTGTTACGTTCATATAACTGTGCAAATGGGCGCCGTCCGGCAATGGCATATAGGCAAACCGCACAGTATTCCCATTTTTAAGGATTAAGTTGCCTTGTTTTTCTAGACGATCGGTCAAATTGCTTATAAGGCCCGATTTGAATTCATTTCTGTCGTTTGAAAAATCTATAACCTCCATAACGTTTTCTATGACGTCCGAGATATGCATACCCATAACATTAATATCCTGCAGGGATGGCCATATTCTTTGAGCGGCTGGGTTTATGATGTTCAGACGATTATTGCTGCCAAAAACCATTACACCTTCAAAAAGATGGCTTAGGGTTTCCTTTTGCACAGATATCAGCATGTTATATTGCCGTTCTGTGTTTATTTTGTCTGTTATGTCCTCGAATACAGTTATTATTCCCCCTAAGGGATTAGGAGATATAATGTATCTCAGCATCGAACCATTAGGCAGGCATATAAAATCCTGCACAGGCTCGGTTAAGGTGGCAAACAGTCTAATTTGCTCATTTTTGTATGCCAAAAAATCAACAACCTCTAGCAACTTTCTGTTGCGCCTGAGAAGATCAAGTATTTTGGGGAAAGTGTTGTTTTGATGGATTTCTTGATCCCCTAATCCAGTGATTTTTTTGTAAGCGCTGTTTACGAATACAAGCTTCATATCGCTGTCAAAAACGGCCACGCCGGACGAGAATAACTCAAGCGTCGCATATGATGGATCTATAGGCGCTAAGGAAAGCCGCGGACTCTTCGGTTCTATGCTTTTTAAAGCCACAGTATTTTCAGGGTGATCTTGGCGCCTTTTCACTCGTCTAAACCTCAAGGCGTACAATATTGGTAACAGTATCGATATTAAGGCGACCAAGACGTGTACTAAGATTGCATTTTTTTTAATAAGAAACGATATGCCCACACAAACGATCGCGCAGGTGGCAATGCCCAGACCAATGCTAAAGGTTTTGCTTGTTTTCAAAGCGCCTCATGACCTAAAGCTATTATACGCAAGGTACAAAATATTAAGCGAATAATAAAATATTTTATTAAAATACGATAATATTAAGGTAGATCCAAACCGCTTGATTTGCTCCAGGGATGGCAGCGCAAAAGACGTTTCATTGCCATTAACATACCTTTTGATACGCCGTATTTTTGCAATGCTAGAATTGCATACTGCGAACAACTCGGAACAAATCTGCATTGCTTGCCAATAATTGGCGATAAAATTAACTGATAAGCCCTTAAAAAGGTTTTAAGCGCGTTTTGTAACGACTTTTGCAAAAGGCTTGGCATATCCCGCATTGTATGGAATAACTTCTTCACGGTAACGCCTTGAAGTCAGCAAGACAACAGCTAATACGAAAATACGGCAATCAACACATAACGCTGTCGTATTTCTTAAGGATATTAAAAGAAAAAGTTAAGTATACTAAATCCTTGCTCCGCTCATATAGAGAAATAAAAATTGCCGTCTGTTAGGCATATTGGTACAATTTTTAATTATTTCGCTGATAACAATGGCCTGATCAAGCTCTTCGTTGGTTATTCTATACGACGTTAATTTTTGTACAGCTTCTAATCCATTAGTTTGACGGGCGATCGAGATGCAAATTTGCATTCATTTTATACCGTAAGGGTTTAAATACGCTATGTCAAACGCTGAAAGGCAATCTGAGCATTGATTGATCAATACAATCTCATCTCTTCTAAGCAAAACGCCGTTTTGTAAATCTTGTAAATTTTGTATAGCTCTTGACGATATTTCATCTATGTCGACTTTTAGGTCCGCAGATTGATGTGCTATTCTGTCGTAATGTGCATTAGACATAGTAATGGGTAGGGTCGAACTCTTCCCGTCTTGCCCTACAGGACGCAACATAGATAATGCGCTTTGACAAACAAACATCATTATGACGACAGTTATATTTTTCATTAGTATCCCTCGCTTCTTTAGTTCAACAAAATTTCGTTAAAATTTTGTTAAAATATGCCTTTAATTAACTCAATTGTCGTAATTTTAGAGAGGGACAACCAAACAGTATTGAAAGGTAGTTGAATATGCGATGTTAAAGCGATGTTGATCTCGGCATTTTGTTGTGTTAGAGTGCGTCAATCCTTTAAAGTTAAGTCTGGGTTGAGGTTGATCTATGAAGCAAGGTATACATCCCGATTATCATGATATTACGGTTGTTATGACGGATGGGTCTTCGTTTGTGACCAAAAGTACATGGGGCAAATCGGGCGATACGTTGCGGCTTGATATAGATTCAAAGTCACATCCGGCTTGGACTGGTATCAGACAGTTCGTTGACAGCGGTGGGCGTTTAGCCAAATTCAAAGGTAAATACCAAAATTTCGGGATCAAAACTTCTTAGTTTTTTTAGGGAGCATAAAGCATAAAGAATGGCTAATCATAAGTCGGTTATTAAGCGCATAAGACAGAACGCCAAAAGAAATAAAAGGAATCACGAGCGCGCTCATCGCGTCAAGACGGTTCTGACCAAATTCAGCGCAACGCTGGTATCTGGCGTGAAAGAGGATATAGCATCCGGCCTTCGCATAGTGCAGTCTGAACTTATGAAGGCTGTAAGCAAAGGCGTATTAGTAAAAAAGGCCGCGTCGCGCAGCGTTTCTAGATTAACCAAAAAAGCCAAGTCTATATTGGGGTAATTTTTGGAATCTGCTCGGCGGTATTCCTTGCGTTTTTGCGTTTTCATATCTGTGGAGGGGTTGTGTGTTGACTGGTGATAGTGTCCTTCTTGCTGATCACTGGACTGAGGCATGTAAAGAACTCAGGAAAAAGCTGGGTAATGCAGCGTTTAAGAGCTGGATCAAACCTTTATCACCGTCGCACTATAACGACGACAGCAGTGGGGTAATTATCATTGCTCCCAGTAGGTTTATTAAGGACTGGGTTTGCAATAATTATGTCGAGCAAATAAGATCCGTACTTGCAGGCATAGACAGCCGTGTGGAAGATCTTGAAATCGTAATCTCAGACGGCAGCAGCCTGAGCTCTTTACCCGAGGTAACCAGTTGCGAGAATTTTGAGGCAAACAAGCCGAACTCGGTATCAGAGTTTACGGAGAACTTAAGCTCCAAGCTGGACGAGCATTTAACCTTCGACAGCTTTGTTGTGGGAAAATCTAATGAGCTTGCTTACGCAGCTGCTCGTCGCGTTGCCGAAGCAGACAGCGTCGTATTTAACCCGCTGTTTATTTACGGCGGAGTCGGTTTGGGGAAAACGCATCTTATGCACGCCATTGCTTGGTATATCAAGAAAGCGACGCCATGGCGTAAAGTTGCCTACATTTCCGCCGAAAAATTCATGTATCGCTTTGTTAAAGCGGTTAGGTTTCGAGATACCGTAGCTTTCAAGGAACAGTTTCGTTCTGTTGACGTTCTTATGGTTGACGATATTCAGTTTATATGCGGGAAAGAGTCCACTCAGGAAGAGTTTTTTCACACATTCAACTCATTGGTTGGCAATAATCGCCAGATAATTATTTCAGCGGATAAATCTCCATCGGACCTTGAAGGTATGGAGGAGCGTATGAAGTCCAGGCTTGGATGGGGGCTTGTTGCCGATATACATCCGGCCAACTATGAACTGCGCCTCAGCATACTACAGGTCAAAGCTCAGCTGCTTAAGGTCAATGTCTCCAAAGAGGTTTTGGAGTTTCTCGCCCATAAAATAACCTCTAATATCCGAGAGATGGAGGGGGCTCTTAATCGCGTGGTGGCAAGCTCAACGCTGATGGGTGGCGAGGAGATCACCATAGAAATGACTCAGCGTGTGTTGAAGGATTTATTGCGCGCTAACAGCAAAAAATTAACCGTTGAAGATATCCAGCGAAAAGTAGCAGATCACTATTCAATCAGGCTGTCCGATATCCACTCGCCTAGAAGGAACATCAGTATCGCCCGTCCTAGACAGGTTGCGATGTACTTCGCTAAGCAACTGACAGTTACCTCTTTGCCCGAGATAGGCAGAAAATTTGGCGGAAGAGATCACACGACCGTTATTCATGCCGTAAAGAAAATTGAAGAGCTTATTTTAACTAAGCCCGAGGTCGCGGAAGACGTCCGTCTTCTGCGTTGCATGTTGGAACGCGATTAGTTAAAAATAGTTAAAAGGAAAAATATGAAAATCAAAGTAACAAAAGCTAATTTGTTGCGGGCTATGTCGAATGTATGTGGGGTTGTCGAGCGTAATCCTACTTTGCCAATACTATCACACTGTTTATTGTCGGCCTCGGAAGATAAAGTCAATTTTTCCTCTACCGATTTAGATCATTCGGTTGCAAGCTCAATCTCTGCCGAAGTGGGATCAGAAGGAGAGGCCGTAATTCCGGCGGTTACTTTATACGAAATTGCCAAGAAAGTTTCTGACGCTACCCCAATCGAAATAGATTCCAAAGACAACCAGGTTATATTGAGCGCCGGTAAAGCCAAGTTCAACCTGCAATCGTTGGCCAGCGGTGATTTTCCGCCAATCCCTCAACCTCATCGGATAAGCAAACTTGAAGTTTCTGCCGTACAGCTTACGAAACTTATAGATACCACCAAATTTGCCATGTCTACCGACGAGACAAGGTACATGCTTAACGGGGCGTACCTTCACGTAGCCAAAAATGCTATGGATAAAAAATGCCTGAGAATGGTGGCTACCGATGCGCATCGGTTGTCTATGTCGGAGGTATCCAGTGATAATGTCGAAGAGATCGAGAATCTAAACGGCATTATTCTTTCGCGCAAAACCATTGTTGAGCTAAGGCGCTTGCTTGAGGATGAGCCGGCAGAATCCGTTGCAATTATTCTAGATAAGTCCTTGATAAGTTTTCAGGTTGGTCAAGTAACCTTAACCGCGCGGATAGTTGAAGGGAATTTTCCAGACTATATTTCGGTCATTCCGGAAAAAAGAGACATGTTTTTCAGCGTTAAAAAGCAAGACTTTATTGATGTAATCGGCCGAGTATCGGTTATTGCTGGGGACAAGGTAAAACTTGTGCGCATTGATTTGACAAACGGATGCCTAAAAATATCCGCTAATAACGAAAATTTTGGCAGCGCGAATGACGAAATAAGCGCCGAATATAAAGGAAACTCTTGGTACGCCGGCGTTAACAGCAGATATTTGCTTGACGTTGCTAGTCAGATAGAGTCGGAAAACATTCGCTTTTATATACAAGAATCAGTCGCCTCGATACTGATCGTCGATCCGGCTGACAACAGCAGCCTATTTGTCGTTATGCCCATGAGGGTTTGACAAAAGTTTGTTAATCTTTAAGCTTAGGACGAACTTAAGTTATTGATGAGCCGACAGGCTTATTGCGAGTTTACAAGAAAAGCTTGGTGGGCTATAATGCAGCTATTAAAGAGTCAGCGTTGATTTTCTGAAATCGATTTTATCGCGGGGTAGAGCAGCCCGGTAGCTCGTCAGGCTCATAACCTGAAGGTCGTTGGTTCAAATCCAACCCCCGCAACCAATGTAATCATTTATCTTTAGCACGATTCAGATTTTTAGATTTCCATGAAACTGGTGATTCATTCAACCATTGTCCCACGTTTTATGAAGGAGTCGTTTTAAGCTTCTGTGGGGGGGGGGTGGTTATATTGGTTAGAATGATTAAGGCTATGAGAATCATTTTTGACAAGAAAT
>JAIRYS010000022.1 GCA_031267535.1 Holosporales bacterium
GGTGACTATGGTTCCAAGCAGCATAGCGCCAAGCGCACTGAAAGCTTCAGCTAAACCGGCTACATAGTACACAATCGTAAACAGTAATATAGGCGCGAATACCGGCAGCAGGGACGGCAAAACCATCTCTTTGATCGCTGATTTGGTAAGTATTCCAACTGCCAAACTGTAATCAGGTTTATCCGTGCCTTTCATGATGCCTGGTTTTTCTTTAAATTGCCGACGGACTTCCATCACAATCGCCCCACCGGCGCGACCAACCGAAGTCATGCCAAACGAACCGAACAAATATGGCAGTAATCCGCCAATGAATAGGCCAATCACTACGTACGCGTTTTCCAGGCTGAAGTTGACGGCAACATGCTCGAACAAGCGCTGCAGGTCTTGGGTGTAGGTTGAAAACAAGACCAACGCTGCCAACGCTGCCGAACCAATGGCATACCCCTTGGTCACAGCCTTTGTGGTATTGCCTACCGCGTCTAGAGCATCGGTGGTTTCCCTTACGTTTGCGGGAAGCTCAGCCATTTCAGCAATCCCCCCTGCGTTGTCGGTTATTGGGCCATAGGCGTCAATGGTTACAACTATTCCTGCCAACGCCAACATACTTGTCGCCGCGATAGAAACGCCATAAAGCCCAGCAGTTATATATGACACGACAATACCCGCGCTGATGATAATTACCGGAATCGCCGTAGACTCCATCGAAACTGCAAGGCCCTGAATCACATTGGTTCCGTGCCCGGTCTCAGAACTTTTGGCGATAGATCGCACAGGACGATAGGACGATGAGGTATAATACTCGGTAACCCATACGATCAAGGTCGTAACAACCAGCCCTACACAGCAACAAACAATTAAACTAGTCGCCCCGAAGGTTAAGTTATTGACGACAAACACTTCGTCCGGCGGAATAAGATAGTACGTCACCCCAATAATGAACAGAAGCGAGAACAAGGCAGTCGCAAACAGACTTTTATACAAAGCCAACATAATATTCTTGCCATTACCTAGGCGAGCAAAGAACGTCCCGAGAATAGAACTGACAACACATACCCCGCATATCGCCAAAGGATACAGCGTCAGAAGCTCTAAATGAATGTCAGCAAAGAATATCCCTGCCAATACTATAGAGGCGGTTGTCGTAACAACATACGTCTCAAAAAGGTCCGCCGCCATCCCTGCGCAGTCGCCAACATTGTCGCCCACGTTATCTGCAATAACCGCCGGATTTCTTGGATCGTCCTCTGGAATACCGGCCTCCACCTTTCCAACCAAATCCGCACCCACGTCAGCGCCTTTAGTGAATATACCGCCGCCAAGTCGCGCAAATATGGATATAAGCGAAGCGCCAAAACTGAACGCTAGTAAAGCCTCTGATATGCTGTGGTCATCTAAAAACGCACTGCGTAAATAAATATAGTATCCGGTTATGCCTAACAGACCCAAACCTACAACCAAAAATCCGGTTACAGATCCGGCTCTGTATGCCAGCGACAATCCCGCCGCAATCCCGCCGCGCGAAGCTTCTGCCGTGCGAACATTGGCCCGAACTGACATCATCATGCCTATATAGCCCGCCAATGCTGAGAATACTGCCCCTATAAGAAATCCAATAACGGAATAAGCGCCCATGAAATAGCCCACCGCCGCTGCCACCACTGTTCCTACAACCAAGATAGCTCGATACTCATTATTTAGGTAGGCTTTGGCTCCTTCTTGTATTGCCGCGGCAATCTCTTTCATACGAGCGTTGCCCGCACCTGCTTTAAAAACCAAATATGCCGACGCCAAACCATATAACAAAGCCAACATAGCCAGTAAACAGACGATATAATAACTATTCATTACGTTCCTCACACAAAATGCAAATAACTTGCGAATCCTATCACAACAAAAGCCATTATAAAAAATTTTATGTATTTTAGATGCAAACTGCCGAGGTTTGGGGAAGGGCTTTATTGATCGAATTTTTAAACGTGGAAAAGAAAAAGAATGGACGCGGGGGGGGGGGGGATTGTTGATTAATTAGAATTAATAAGCAGCGCAAGGTAGATATGGCTTAGGACTTGTTCTTATATCTTTAAGATTGAGGAAGAAGGCGAGCGCATGAAAGCTGCTGATGAAGTCACAAACGGTCTTCTCTCAGGCTTAAAAATATTCACAAGATTTTTAACACAATTAGTAATATTTGGGGTATCTGTAGAATCAGCTATGAGAGACTTTTTCGGAGCTTGCTCGTGATGCTTTATCAAAGAGGCAGAAAAGTACTTCCCGACGTTATTCCGAAAACAAAAAAGAGGGCCGAGGCCTTCATTAGGATTACAAGCAGATTAGAGACAGAGTGGGAACTCCTCAGATGGTGGAAACTCGTGAAATAAGCGTCCAACTTCTTCATGCGCTTGAGGTATTGTTTAGCAGGTATTGATCTAATTTATCTGCATTCTCGTACGATCTACGAACAAAAACGTCAACTGCATCGATGAATCCAGGCCAATCTCTACCTATAGGATTAAAGGATCTTCTGCCTTCTTTTTCACAACCTTACTAATCTATGAAATAGATGTCCGAGCTCGCGGTGACCGGCACGGCGTAGAACGACATGTCTTGTCACGCAAAACTCAGGAATGGTCATGCTATTTTTCACCAAAAACTCATTAACAAAATGATGAAGCTTATTTCAAGATCCACACGTGACGCATGCGCTACATTAAGTAACCAACTCCCCATCTTTGAAATTAGTTCCGATAAATCAGTTTCTTCAAATTTAACAAGTACAAGCATTCGCTTCAGCTCAGAACATTAGCGCCATTTTGTATATTCTTGTTCACCTCGCGCTTCGGCTCGGAAATCCGCTGGATCAAGGCGTCGCATAGCACTAGTATCAAAAGCTCCTCCCAAACTGAGCAAAGCAACACTTCCAATCAATAAAACTCTTTTAGCTATATAATCCTCTCTTAGTACAATAAAAAATCCAAACGCATTCATAATGTGTGCAAAAAACTTTTCAGAAGTCAATATTTTTCTACTAGATGTAAGTAACGAATTTATTCTAGGCGTTATAAACATTACTCTCCGAACACGACATGAGATCAAGACGCGCCCCGCTTACCACGTTTGTAAGTTGGTTTTCGCCTACTTGTTGGTTGTTTTTGAGGAGGGGCAAGAGAATCCGAAAGTTCACGAATCGGCTGCTGTAAATGTATTGGCATTCTTTGAACCAGGTGATTCTGTGAACCAACGTTTGCATAGAAAAACCGTAGCTGAGTAAAAACCCCCTCCCGCATATCTGACGGCAGATCACTCAAATTAATCTCCCCGCTGATCACTCTGTCGACAACCCAGAGTTCCCCAAAGAATTCGCGCAGCAATGGATCCGTGAGCGGCATTTGCCAAAATTTAAGTTTTCTTCCTTCCATGTGGGCAATCACTGGATTCACATATTCTGCGTCCATGTATGTTATTGTTTTGTAAGCAGGATGATGGGGGTTTCCCCTGGCCTGTAGTGCAAGCTCAGTAAATGTGGCTGCATATATCTGTTCTATATTGCAGTTAAATTTAAAAGGCAGAAATGTAATTCGCGACCCTTGCTGAAGAATACAATGGATAGGAGTTTCTTCCGTCAATACCTCTAATAATGGATTTCCCTGATATTCATGTAAAATTTGCCGTAAAACATCAAGCAATCTTTCGAGTATTCCGCGATCACGCATGTGAGCCAGATTAAAAAGCATAACGCCGCCGTCTATAAGCCAATCTTTAAGCGGTATTGTGACGGCTTTCATGACTTGTATATCAATAGGCTCCAACCCTTTCTCAATCCTAGCTTTAAGCTTAACCGGATCTGTAGCGTATACATTTGTTCCTACAACAAATTGGCCATCAGCTGTTCTTAAGACATCCGGGTCGGCCAAATATTTAATACGGTTTCCACTGAAGATCGTATCCGCATCTATGTACCAGATTTTGGATAGATGTGCGAATTCTGGCACATCAGAAATTAACAGCTTGGTGAATACTATTAGCGGCCATCTTGATGGATCCATTCCTCCAAAAACACCTAGAACCCTATCCATAAGAGGCGTGCCATCAACAATAGAGACTTGCATACTTGGGTACTGTGTGTCTTTGGGATACTGATTATAACGCAGCAACTGGGCTCGGTTGTCGTCTGACAGTCCCATCCCTATAATATAATACCTGGCGAAACAATCAGAAGGCATCCCCAGCGCTGCAGAGTTTAGATGATCCACAAGCGGAACAACGTAACCATTGTCAACAATTGTGCATATACTGATTGTGGATGTTGTTGCAGGAGGGACATACTTTTCACCATCAAGGTCACGATACTTCAAGGCTGCTACTAAGCAAGAACTGTATGAAATTGCCGGCAACATCATCAACAACACTAACCGCAAAAAACTTAAGCTTTTTCCACTCTTACCAAATGCGTTCATCACAACAATGGCCTTAATAATAACCAACACTGCTGGCATCGTATTAACAAATCGCCGATTAATCAATCAAAATAACTTAAGTTTATGTTATATAGACAAAAAATTGAACTGATGAGCTTATACAAAACCACAGGTTGTAAGACTACGCAAAAAGCGATCAAAGCAACACGCTATGCCAACTACTTATGACGTTGTGTTGTTCAAACTGGCAATAAATTCTTGTAAGCGGTTGGCCCTAGTTTCTAAGCTGATCAGCTGTTGCTTATGATCGGCAATGACAGACTCGGACGCTTTGGCTAAAAAACCCTGATTGGCAAGTCTGGCGTGAATATTCTGGCTGTCAGCTTGCAACTTCGTCAATTCTGCCTGCAGTCTGGATTTTTCTTTTTGTATATCAACGGATTGATCAAGGGCTATTTTAATAACGCAACCTTCAACAATTACAGATACAGTCGTCAGGCTGTTGTATGTTGGGCCGTATTTAACATCTACTTTGGCTAGCTTTTGGATAAAGATTTCATATTTATCGACAGAGTATTTCGTTTTATCTGCTTCACTTATGACAATTTTCAGAATATCGCTTGGCGGCAAATGCATATCCGAGCGCATTGACCTTATCGCGCTTATGGCCTGACATGCCCATTCGACTTCTTCGGTTGATTTATCGAACCCTTTTGGCAAGCTGTAGCATGGCCAGCTGCTCGCGCTTAAAAATGCGTCCTTTTCGGTAATGGCGAATGCTTCAGCAAGCTCTTCAGTAATAAATGGCGCAATGGGATGCAAGATCTTTATAAACTGAGCGATTGCCCAACCGGCGGTCAATTTGGTTTCGACAATTTTTTCTTGATTATTGCCATTCATTATCGGTTTGACTAGCTCCAAATACCAGTCGCAGAACATCCCCCATACTGACTGATATATCGCTTTAGCGGCCTCATCGAACCGATAACCTTCGATTGCATTTTCTGTGTCGGCTATGGTTCTGATTACTTTGGCGATAATCCATTGATTAATCGAAGCCTTGACGCTGGAGACATCGAAGCGGTCGTCGTACTTACATTCATTCATCACAAGGAACCTAGTTGCATTCCAAAGCTTAGTGATAAAATTACGGTATCCGGCTATACGCTCTTCGCCCATGTTGACGCTTCTGGTAGGCGTGCATAGAGAGGCGATTGTGAACCGCAAAGCGTCTGCGCCGAATTCATCAATCAGATCCAGCGGATCAAGAACGTTTCCTTTGGATTTGGACATTTTGCGCCCTTTTTCATCCCGTACAATTGCATGAATATAAATGTCCTTGAATGGGATTTGCTTGCACACATAAGTCGTAAGCATAATCATACGAGCAACCCAAAAGAAGATTATGTCAAAACCGGTAATCAATACATCGGTTGGGTGACGCCTTTTAAGCTCATACGTTTCATCCGGCCAATTAAGCGTAGTAAACGTCCAAAGCCCTGACGAAAACCAGGTGTCTAAAACGTCCTCGTCTCGACGCAGCTCTACACGTCGTCCATAATGTTTTTCCGCCAAAGCGTGCGCGTCATTATCGCTGTTGGCCACGAATATTTTGTCGTCCGGACCGTACCAGGCAGGAATCTGATGCCCCCACCATATTTGACGCGATATGCACCAAGGCTTGATGTTATGCATCCAGTCAAAGTAAGTATTTTCCCAGTTCTTGGGAACAAAACGAACCTCGCCGCTTTCCACAACGCGAATCGCCTCTACCGCCAGCTTTGGCGCATCTAAGAACCATTGGTCTGTTATGTATGGCTCTACTCTTGCGCCAGAACGGTCTGCATACGGAACGAAATGCTTAATCTTTTCTTCCTTCTCAAGCAGGCTTAGGTCTGCGAGCTGTTTAAGAATTAGCTCTCGCGCCTGATCCTGTGTCAATCCACGATACTCGGAGGCGACGTTGTCGTTTATCTTAGCGTCCGGCGTTAAGATATTAATCACCTCAAGGCCGTGACGCTGACCAATTTCAAAGTCATTAAAATCATGCGCCGGCGTTACTTTCAGCGCGCCCGAGCCCTTTTCTCGGTCTATATACTCATCTGCGACGATGGGTATGACTCTGTCGGTAAGCGGCAAGCGCAGACGCTTGCCAATCAGCCCGGTATACCTGGCGTCATCTGGGTGAACCGCTACGGCAACATCTGCCAACATGGTTTCAGGTCTGGTGGTGGCAATGGTTATATACTGCTGGCCACAGCTCTCCCCATCGACTAGAGGGTATTTTATGTACCACATGGATCCGTCAACCTCTTTATTTACGATCTCAAGATCAGATATGGCCGATTTAAGCTCAGGATCCCAATTGACCAGCCGCTTATCGCGGTAAATAAGGCTGTCGTTATAAAGTTTTATAAACACCTCTCGCACGGCTTTTTGCCGCTGTTCATCCATAGTAAAACATACGCGCGAAAAATCACCCGACGTACCTAAACGACGCATTTGATTTAGAATCGTTCCGCCAGACTGCTCTTTCCACTCCCAAACAGCGTCTATAAACTTTTCGCGCCCTAGTTGACGACGGTCAATGCCCTTGCTGGTAAGCTCTTTTTCAACCAAAAGCTGAGTCACTATGCCCGCGTGGTCAAGCCCAAGCTGCCACAGCACGTCGAACCCCTTCATCCGCTTATACCTTATAAGGACGTCCTGAAGCGTGTAACACAGCGCATGTCCAACATGCAGGGACCCAGTTATATTGGGTGGAGGAAGCATAATCGTATATGGCTGAGCAGATGGTTTGCTGCCAGGCGAGAAGCTGAAGATCTTTTGCTCTTCCCACTTATTAGTAAATTTTTTCTCTATGGATTTGTGATCAAATGTTTTGTCCATTTTTACCTTTTCTAATCACTATTTGAAGTTTAACAAACCCTCGACATATCCTTGAGCTGAGAAACTTTGTATATCCTCTGGCTGCTCGCCAAGTCCAACCGCCAACACAGGTAATTTAAAAATTTTCGCCAGCGATATAATCGCGCCTGCTTTAGCCGTGCCGTCAAGCTTGGTAATAATTATTCCATTAACGCCGATTCTGGAAGAAAATTCTTTTGCCTGAGATATGGCAGCCTGCCCAGTCGTGCCGTCTACCATCAGCAGTACCGCATGTGGGGCGCTTAAGTCCTGTTTGCCAAGAGTCCGCTTAATTTTCTCAAGCTCTGACATCAAATCGTCCCTGTTATGTAAACGCCCGGCTGTATCAACGATAAGAGTATCCTCGTTCGCCTTTTTAGCTGTTGTAAAGGCGTCATATGCCAACGCGGCCGGATCTGACCGATCAGCGGCGCTGCTTACCGGAATATCAAGTCGCTCGCCCCAAATTTTAAGCTGTTCAACCGCCGCAGCGCGAAAAGTATCGCAAGCGACCAGTCGCACTTTCTGTCCCTTGTTTTTCAGAAACAACCCAAGCTTAGCCGCGGTTGTGGTTTTTCCATTTCCATTAACGCCACACAGCAGAATAACATACGGCCGTTGAGCCGAAGTACTAGTGAGGTTGTCTAAGGCCCCCTCGTACGGCGAAATGATTTCTAGAATCTTCTTGGAAAAAATCTTTTTAACTTCCGACAACGAGGATTCTTGACCAACTTTTTGCTTAGCAAAATCTTTTACGATTTCTGACGCCGTAGTCGGATCTACGTCAGAAGTAATCAGAAGTTCCTCAAGCTCATCCAAAATCTGCTGATTAATCTTCTTGCGAAAGACTATGTTGCTTAGGTCAGAAGTAATTTTTTCAGACGTCCGAGAAACGGCCTGCTTAAGACGTGAAAAATATCCGCTCATAGCTTTTTTAGCGTTAAAGTATATTTGCAAAAAGCCGCCCGTTTTCTGCCTTCCAAACTTTCGCTTGCGCTAAACTTGCTTCGGGCAACGATTTGTCAACTACTACTACCATAAAATGGTCGCTTTTAGCCAGATTCTTATTCTCAATCAGCACGTTGATTTTGCGTCCTAGGAATCTGTCCATATGACGTTGCAGCTGCTGATTGCCAAGTTCTCGCAGGATTTTGGCTCGGCTTTTGGCAACTTGCCTGGCGCCCGGCAACTGAACCATCTTGGCCGCTTCGGTACCCGGACGGACGGAATACGGAAAAACATGAAGGAAGGTAATATCGGCCTCCTTGACCAGGTTGTAGGAATCCTGAAACATATTATCGTCTTCCTCGGGAAACCCTGTGATGAAGTCTGCGCCAATTGACATGTCGGGCCTAAACGCCCTCAGACATTGGCTTATGTTTAATATATCGGCCCTTTTATGCCGCCTGCGCATGTGCCCCAGTATGGCGTCGCTGCCAGATTGTACGCTTAGGTGAATATGGGGAAGAATCCTAGATTCTGTTCCTGTAAGCTTCAGTAATTTACCGTCACACGCCGCTGGGTCAAGTGAAGACAGCCTAAGTCGCGTCAGATCCGGACAACTGCCAAGTACCAATTCAATCAGATCCGGTAAGCGCATCCCGCCGTCCAAATCAAGCCCATAGGAAGTTATATTAACCCCGGTAAGCACTATTTCCGGATATCCGCCATCAATCAGAGTTTGTATTTGTCGAATAATGTCTTTTGGCGGCAGGCTGTAACTTTTGCCCCTTGTGTAGGGGACTATGCAATAGCTGCAAAAGTGATTGCATCCGCCTTGGATTTGTACGAAAGCTCGCGATTTGCCTTCGAAGCTGTAAATTAATTTAGGCTTTTCCCTTAAAGTACTGTGTCTTTGTGAGGGTTGAATATGCTTGTGGGGCGTGATGCTATTTTTGATTGCCAAATAGGTTTCTGGGGTAAGTTTTTCATTGTTGTTTATTACTTTATCCACTTCTGGCATGCTGGCAAACTGACTGAAAGCGACCTCAACGGCGCACCCGGTCACGATAATTTGTGCATTTGGATAACTGCGGCGATGTTTCCTTATGGCCTGTCTTACCTGGCGTTGAGCTTCGGTCGTGACTGCGCAACTGTTGAATATTATTACTATACGCGACTTGTCGTTATTATCTAAGCAAACGTCAAGTGCGCACTGGCGAATTACCTCAGATTCATAAGAATTCAGACGGCAACCAAAGGTGATAACTTTTATCATTCTATAAACCTTATAATGCTGCGACAGACGGGCTGTTAACGCTATTTAAATTTTGATGTTGCAGCATATTACCATTACAAGCTTACAGTTGTATTGGTTATGTCCGATAACTTTAAAACCGATACTTTTGCGCAAGACGCTAAGTTCGAAAACGAAGAGGTTATCCTTAGGTGGTTTTGCCCCTATCGCGGTTATGGCTTTGTAGTACATCCGAAGATACCAGAAGATATTTTTGTTCATTTTTCTGTGGTGAATAAATCGGGATGCGAGAATCTAGAACCTGGCGACAGGTTGTTGTGCGACATCTCACAGAAAGGCAATAAATACCAGATTACAGAGATATACAAGGTCGATCACATAGCAAAGGTTCGCGAGCCGGAAGTGCTGGACGGCATTGTTAAATGGTACAATCCCATTAAAGGCTTCGGTTTTGTTTGGTCTGAGGAGAAAAAAGACGACATATTTGTTCATTCGTCAGTTCTGAAACGACTAGGGCTTCAAAACCTTACGCCGGAGCAGAAAGTAATTATGCGAGTGCAAAAGACCCGTAATGGACTTGAGGCCCTAGACCTTATGCTGGGATCATAAAGATAATATCTTAAAAAGAACAGTCCGAACATCCAATGAAAACATGACAGATTTGCATCGAAAAGTAACCTTGTCGGTAGCTGCAGAGAATATGGATGCTGAATTGAAAAAAATGTCGAAATAACCACTTGTTGAAATTGCTCCAACAAAATATACTCAATTCAAGTGCTAGCTGAGGAAGGATTATGGATGAGTATTTAAAGGGTAATTTTGATTATTGGCAAAAAGGTTATTATGCTCCGAATGTAGAGTCGTATGTTTTTCGAATGTGGGGACAGGTTTTGCAATATGATTTTTCAGATAAACAATCTTCAAAATTGAAAATGTTGGATTTCGGATGTGGTCAAGGTGCAGCGCTTTCATTTTTTAATCAGTTGGGGTTTGATGCTTATGGTGTTGATATAAGTGAATATGACTTGGATATTTGCAAAAAACGTATGGGATGTTCTGAGCACTTTAAAGTAGTGAATCCTGTTCCAAATAAAGATGATGATTGGTTTGATGTGAGGGGGGGGGGATGGTCTCTCGTAACTGCTTTTCAGGTCTTGTATTACTACTCAGATGACGATTTACAAGAAAGGTTACTGTCACTTTACAATCAAATGAAGCCGGGCGCTATATTATGCGCTACAATGATGGGTACCAAAAATTACTTCTATAAACACTCCAGACCTTATAAAAATGGTATGCGTTGTGTCACATTAAAAAACGAAAGGTTATCAATTGATAACTATTATGTTAACTTCATAGAAAACGAAGATGAATTAATTAAAAAATTCTCAATGTTCAAAAAAATGCACATTGGTTATTATGATTCATGTTTTAGAGAAGATGAAGGTTCTCATTTTCACTGGACATATATTGGAAGAAAATGATTTTGGCAGATTTTAGTAAGCTGTTTTGTTTACGCACAGTTGCATCGAAAATAAAGCGGCTAACGAGCTCAGATGTCATTTTCCACAGATTTGCAAAAATACCGGTCGAGGTTAACAGTGGCAACTGTTTTTTACTATGCTACCGCAGTAGAGTTTGCTTTGCAAGATGCAATTTCAAGAAGGGTTTGGTGAATGCTAGAGAATTATAAAACTGGTTTGATGATTTAAGTTTTCATAGAGAAATAGCGTTTTCCCCTCGTAATGTAGTTTCTCTAGAAGATAGAGGAATGGTCGCTGATGAGATAATGAGGCCGATGATTGTTGCTTCAGATAAATATTTTTATACAGAAAACCAGTTCCAAAAGATTAAGTAATAAGCAGGCGTGTCAGGAATTGTTCGATTGATGCTTGGTTATGTACGACTTAAGCAGCAACGGCCAGTCGGTCAAGATTATGTCGTATCCTCGATCAACCAACCAGCCCCAAGCGTCGTGCATATTTTGGACAATAGCCCGGTTATCGTTATGACCGCCGCTTAAAGTAATCTTATCATCTAACGTAGTTGCATTTACCCAAAGAAGTAGCCCTTTGTTATGCATTTCCTCAATAAATTGCATTTGAGCCAACTCATGATCGTCAGAGGAAAAAATAATCTCTGCCGCCACTAAGTTGATTTTGTGCAATAAGACATGTTCAAGCTGCTGCCGCTCTCGCAGAATCGGCATATACATGATTCCTGTTTGACTGTCTTCCAGCTGTTTTAAAAATTCAATTTCTGGAGGACTTTTCAGAATAATCTGATCTCTAATGCCTTTATCTTTAAGATAGAGAATAAGATCTTCCCAATAAAACCATCCTCGATCAATATTAATCAAACATTTTTGTTTAAAATGGTCAAGAACGTCGCTTAATATGTTAATTTTCTGAGAGGTAATTTCTTGTATATTATTGTAAAGATTATAACTTAAAACCTGATTAGCGGTCATGGTATCCAGTTTTTGATCCGTTCCCAACAAATATGGCTCCTGGCCAGTGTGGAAAACAAAAAAAACTCCATCTATTGTTTTCGCAACGTCAAGTTCTAGGATATCCGCTCCGTGTTTTAGGGCATTTTCAAAGGCCGGAATCGTATTTTGGATAATATTACCGCCAAAAGTTCCCCTATGCGCTGCTAGTAACACGCCATTTTCTCTAGCTCTCCTCACTGAATTGTCAACGAAAGCCATTGCGTCATTTCTCTTGGACAACTTAATCAGATTATGCAGGTCTTAAAGAGCAGACTTAGCGGCAGTCTCCCTTCTACCCTCTTATGAACTTTCTTTGGCCGCCTGCGTGTCAGCTTCCCTGGACATAAGATATATTATGCCGCCTAAGACCGGAAAGCTGTACATCCACCAACTGTTAACAAAACTGTAATTAACCAATGAAATTGCCGTAGCCGCAGACAGCGAACCCAAGCAACTGGCCCTGAACGCCCTGTGCTCTATTTCGCAGATCTTGTTAATAATCCAGAAGTTTACGACCAAATAGAATATAATGCTAACTATCCCTAACGACGCCCATATATCGAAAATGATGTTATGTGGCTGAACCGGAATGCGGAAGAAATTTGCGATTTCTTCGTCGTCTAAGGTAGACCAGAGCTGAGAATATCTGACCCCAGTTACTGGGCTAGTAACGTAGCGTTGAAAAACTAATTGCTCAGTTCTGGGGCAGATAAAGCAAGCACGTTGTCTTATAGGATTTAATGTCTTACTCGAAAGGCAAGTTTTAATAAATTGCATATTAGGGTATTCGTATAAAGAAACTTTGCCTCTGGCCAGCCTCAACCAATCTTTACTGTACTTTTCTGCGGGGTGAGGTCTTGTCTGCCTTGCGGAACCGACGCCGGTTCCCAAGAAGGGGCGCCGTGCTATCATCTCTGCATGTGAATCTAGAATTATAATCCTGTGAAACCAGCTTGTACTACTTCTAAGTAGGGGGAAGCTTTCATACAGTCCTCTTGGATCTACTACTGAGTTATAAAATACCGGCAGTAAACTTAAAATCAAAAGTCCCGCTTTAAACAACTTAGACGTAGAACTGAAATGCAAGCGTCCCATGGCAAAAACAAACATCGACACGATGAGACCAAAAACGCCGCTGTCATTTTCCACGTGCGATAGGCTCCAACACGAGATAAGGCAAATAATGCCGGCGATGATGAATTTTCGTCTTATGCAGCATATAACTGCGATTGGACATGTAAGTACCGCTGCAGCAAACGACCATCTGTAGTAGGTTCTGTATAAAGCAACATTGATTCCAAGGGTCTTTAGGAAGTCGAACTGATATATGCTCTTGATAATGCGGAATTTTAACATAGCGTCCATTGCGATAAACGCTGAAACCGCTGTGAACAAGCAGATGAAGATCGTCGTGTCCATCCGCGAAGAATCGTTATGTTCGTTTCGCGTGCTAAAAAACCTTAGCCACCTTATAAAAGCCGCAACGGCGACCACATATGCCGCCAGCTTTACGGTTGGTCGCAGGCAATTGGAAAAATCCTCGCACCAAATCAAGCTTGCAATGGTAAAAAGCGCAAAAGATCCGGAGACGGCAAATATAACTTTTTGCTCTTTAAACCACGTAAGCTTTCCGTTGCATTCTAGGGAAAAATATACTGCTAGGCATACTGTCGCTAAATAGAACACAGATACCGGAAGGTTTATGTAAAAGGCCGACAGACAAATGCACGCGCCCAAGAGCAATTGCATATGATCTAAGGTAAATTTTATAATCGAGGGCATCCGGCGATATTAACCGTTTATTAATGCCCCTCATACCAATTATAGTCGTAGAAATCAATCGAGGCATCGAGATGGATATCGCAATAATTGGCGCCGGAGCCTACGGAACCGCACTCGCCCAGGTTCTTAGTCAAAAACACAAAATAAGGCTCTATAACGATGTTGCCCGCGTGGTTGATGAAATTAACGAGCGGCATACTAATCGTCAGTTTTTAAATGACGTTAAGCTTGATCCAAGCATAACCGCTTCAACAGATTTTTCAACGATAGGGCTTAACCAAGCGGTATTTATTGCCGTTCCTGCCCAAGCCGTAAGGAAGGTATGTACGCAGATAAGCGGGCTGCTTTCAAATAAATTGCCGGTCATATCTTGTTCCAAGGGTATCGAGCAAGCGACCGGCATGTTCATGAGCGAACTGATAAGTCAAAATCTTAGCAACCCGGCGTTTGTTCTTTCCGGCCCATCTTTCGCGGCTGAGATTTCCAGAAACATGCCTACAGCCGTCAATTTGGTCGGAGAAAACCTAGCTGATACTTCGGAATTAGCAGAAAAATTATCGACCAAAGACTTTAAAGTTATGCCAACAGAAAATCTGATTGGCGTTCAGGCTTGCGGAGCTTTTAAAAATGTTTTGGCAATCGTTATAGGCATAGTTCGAGGGCTTAATCTTGGCAACGGAGCTGAGTCGGCTGTATTGGCCAAAGGAATACGAGAAATAGCCACATTTATACAAAAAACAACCGATCGCAGCGACACAATCCTAAGCTTAAGCGGTATAGGCGATATAGTCATGACTTGTTTTAACGCTACATCCAGGAATCACATGCTTGGGGTAAAAATCGCACGCAACGAGGTTGCGTTTCCCTTAGACGGCATTGATCTTAACCAAAATCCTTTAGCCGAGGGGGCATTAACCATCAAAGCCTGGCCACAAATAACCCGCAGGTACGAAAAACATTGTCAAATCGAGACGGACATGCCGCTGTTTGCTTCGGCATACGCGTTGTTATGCGGACGCCTGAGCTTCTCAGAACTGGTTGCGCGTGCAATTTAGTAAGTGACAGGCGTTAAGTTTTTGTATAGAGTGCCTGAAAGTTTTGTTCTTTTCGGAAGTAGAGGAAGCGAATAATGACTCAAGACATTGCAGCGCGCGTTAAGCAAATCGTTATAGAAAAACTTGCAGTTGACGCAAGTAAAGTGACAGAATCTGCCAAATTCGAAGATGATCTCGGCGCCGACAGTTTGGACACCGCCGATGTCGCTATGAAGTTTGAAGAAGAGTTTTCCTTAGAGATTCCGGATGACGCTCTGGTAAAAATCAGGACTGTTGGCGACGCCATCAATTTCGTCAAGGAACATCATAGAGGCTGATCCCGAGTGCAGGCGCGTCGAGTAGTTGTAACAGGGTTAGGCGCAGTCACGCCTCTGGCGTGCGGTGTTGCTGCAAGTTGGGAAAAGCTTAAGTCCAGCGCATCTGGTATCAGAAAAATAAAGCATTTCGACACAGAAGATCTGCCATCAAAGGTTGCCGGCTTAGTTCCATCAGAAGAAAACCCCGACGGGTCCGACAACTTATTCAAACAGACTAACTGGGTTGAGCCCAAAGACCTCAAGAAAATGGATCGATTTGTTGTGTACGCGATGGCTGCGGCGACCCAAGCCGTTGATGACGCAGGGCTGTTGCTTGATGAAACCGCAAACGAAAGCGAAAAAGAGCGCACGGGCGTGCTTATTGCTGCTGGTATAGGCGGTCTTTCAACCATTTATGAAACAGCCGTCGCCATTCACGAGCAAGGCTGTCGCAGAGTAAGTCCCTTTTTTATTCCCGCCAGCCTTATCAACATGCCATCTGGACACGTTTCGATTAAATACGGATTTAAGGGACCGAACTTATCGATAGTAACAGCTTGCACATCTGGATCTCATGCAATTGGCGAAGGGACCAGAATTATTCAGCGAAATGCCGCCGACGTTATGGTGGTAGGCGGTACGGAAGCCGCGGTATGTAAGCTTGGCGTTGCTGGATTTTGCGCGTTAAAAGCGCTGTCAACCAAGTTTAACGACACGCCCCCAGAAGCATCAAGGCCTTGGGATGAAGACCGCGATGGATTCGTTATGGGTGACGGATCCGGAGTTCTGGTGCTTGAAGAGCTTGAGCACGCCAAGAAGCGTAGAGCAAAAATATATGCCGAAATTGTTGGATACGGGGTGTCAAGCGACGCATATCATATCACAGCGCCTGCAGAAAATGGCGACGGAGCCTACAGATCCATGCTGTCGGCCATAAAAGACGCCGAAATAGACGTCAAAGATCTGGATTATATAAATGCGCATGGAACTTCGACTCCGGCCGGCGATACTGCTGAGCTGCAGGCAGTTATGAAAGTGCTAGGAAGCGAGTCAAAGTCAGTCTGTATGTCATCCACTAAGTCGTCAACCGGGCATTTACTGGGCGCCGCCGGTGCGGTAGAGGCAATCTTTTCCATAATGAGTATACAAGACAATACAGTCCCGCCAACGCTTAACCTGCATCGTCCGCCGGCCGATCTTAGTATCGACCTGGTTCCGCTTGTTGCGAAAGAAAAGAAGGTCGATATAGCTCTCTCTAACTCATTTGGTTTTGGTGGAACAAACTCAAGCCTTGTATTTAAGAAATTTAAATAAGCGATTTGTCGTATTTTTGCTGTTTCTGCTTTCGCTGTATATTGCCAGATCCCTGTTCTCTGTAAGAAAGCATCAGGAAACAAGTTTGCTGATTTATAGACCAGTCCGCTTCTCGGCCGTTGCCAAAACTCTATACGAAAGTCGCATAGCGCCAGATCCCCTATTCGCCAGGCTAGCGGTTGTCGCCATTTGGGCGCTTAAAGGTGAGGGTATTCCGCCAGGCAAGTACGATGTAGCACAAGGCGCTAGCCTATTTAATTTTATAAAATCTTTAGCTAAACAACCTCCACAAATGCTGCAATTTGTATTTCCGACCGGATTTACTAATGCTCAAGTGATAAAAAGACTTGCTAGTATCCCTACCCTGACTGGACATATTACGCGTGTGCCTATGGAAGGTATGCTGTTTCCTTCCAATTATCACTATGCTCCCGGAGACAGCAGGCAGTCGATTATCGACAGAATGCAATACTTAAGGGGAAAAGCGTTAAACAAAGCGCTCACCCAAAAAAAGTTCGACGTGAGACAAGTCCTGACGCTGGCTTCGATAATCGAAAAAGAAACATCGCACGATGAAGAACGTTGCATCGTGGCCAGCGTATACTTAAACAGATTGAGAAAAAATATGAGAATGCAAGCATGTCCAACCGTAATATACTCAGTAACCTACGGGCAAAAAAGACGACGTAATTTCAAAATAACCAAACAACAGCTCTTCAATGACAGCGCATATAATACTTATCGACTTAAGGGGCTGCCACCAACCTCCGTTTGTAATCCATCAAAATCAAGCATTATGGCCGTCGTCTATCCAGCAGAGACCGATTTTCTCTTTTTTGCTTCCGAAGGCGACAAATCATCCGGTCAACACAAATTTTCAAAAAGCTTTCAAGGGCACATTCAAAATCAACAATTGTTAAGCAAATAGCAATAATTTCAGGATACCGTCTCCTTTAAGAATCGTAGTAGTTACCAATGAAAACTCTAAATGAAGCAGATCGCATAGGGTTGGCAGGCAAAAAAATATTGCTTCGTGTTGATTTTAACGTGTCAATCGAAGACGGTAAAATTCAGGACGACACTAAAATCCAAGATTCAATCCCAACAATTCAGTATCTTAAGGACAGAAATGCCGCTGTTATTTTGTGTTCTCACATAGTTTCGTCTGAAGGACCGGCCTCTCTTAAACCGGTGGCCGACCGCCTTTCTAGCTTAATGGAACTGTCGGTAAAGTTTTGCCCATCATGCGTGGGGTCGGAGGCCATAGACGCCGCGTCAAAAATGCGCCCAGGCGACGTCCTTTTGCTTGAGAATATAAGAAGCGTCCCGTTTGAAGAGGAAAATACAGACCAATTTGCAAAAGAAATAGCCTCAATGGCCGATATATACGTCAATGATGCGTTTTCTGTTTCTCATCGCAAGCACGCGTCGATCATAGGTATCCCAAAGTATTTGCCTTCTTATGCCGGTTTGTTTTTGCAAGAGACTTTGCTGGAGCTTAACAGGCACATCAAGAATCCAACCAGGCCCTTAATGGCCATAGTAGGCGGCAAAAAAGTTTCGTCTAAGTTGAGGCTTTTGCAAAGTTTAGCAATGGAGGTTGACGTCCTCTTCGTTGCGGGCGCCATGGCAAACACCTTCCTGTTGGCTAAAGGAATCCCTATAGGTCAGTCATTGTTTGAGCCTGATCTGTTGGACACAGCCAGGTGCGTAGTGGAAACAGCCAAGCGAAATGCTTGCAAATTAATATTGCCTTCCGATGTAGTGTTAGATGATGGCCGGACAGTGTCAATTAACGATATAGGCGACGATAACATGATTCTGGATGTCGGCGCGCGTTTTGTCGATGAGATTCTAAACTGCGCCAGACAACATAAGACTGTTTGGTGGAATGGTCCTCTTGGTAAGTTTGAGGCTGCTCCATTTGACGTTGGCACTAAACTTTTAGCTAAAGGGCTGGCCGACACAGCAAAAACCCTCGGCGTGCGTGTTATCGTCGGTGGAGGAGACACAGTTCATGCTTTAAAAAAAGCAGGCGTTAATTCAAAGGATTACACTTATGTGTCTACGGCTGGCGGCGCTTTTCTTGAATTTATCCAAGATTTGACCCTGCCGGGCATAGAAGCCCTAGAGTCGATTCGCTCGCAAAGCACGACAAAAGTCGCCTGGGCATAGAAAAGCCTTGATGTACTTTGGCAATCGCCGAGATTGCAAGTATGCTGGACTCAGCATAACTAAATTACAGAACTTCCCTCTATACATTTGATAATTTGTGATATATTCAGTTCAGTTATGGGAAACATTTATGTATTTTAATAAGAAACTTTGTATTGCCATATGTTGTGCGTGTGGATTGTCGATTGGTCGCGCTACCTTTCCGCCAATAAGCGCTTTGCCAGATGGAGACATCATTGATCAAACACTAGCCGCAGCTTCATCTTCAGCGCTAGTTCCAAAAAAACAGCCGCGACATCGGACTGATTACCATGATCATCCAATATATCAAATGCTGTACCAATTTTACGGATGTGATTTAAAATCTGCAGAATTAAAAGCGATAGCGAATTTAACGCCAATCTCTGGAGCAAAAAGTGTATACAGCACATCTGACATACTTGACCTTTTCCAGGATAATTGGAATGTAGTAAAAGATTGCTTGCCGCCTCGAGATGACGTTGCAGTAAGGGCTCGTTATTATACAGGTTATGACTTAAAAAGAGCCGATGAAGCGCTTGGTAATTTTGATCCTGAGCAAAGCCCTGCTTGTGAAGAATTATTACAGTATTTCGGTCAGCCTCCTAGGCATAAAACATTGCTAACCATTGCGAAAACTGTGTCCAAAAAAACAGGAATCTATATTCACAGAGAGGCCAAGCGCAGACAAAAGACCCTGTACAAATGGTTTAATGATAATTGGCACGCGATACGCCCCGTTTTACATCAAATAATTTTGACAGATCAACCGGCCGCAGCAGAGTAACCTACACAAAGCGCCTCTCCCCAACGCCTGCCACTCCTCCTATGGTAGGCGCTACAGGATTCGAACCTGTGACCCGCTGATTAAGAGTCAGCTGCTCTACCAACTGAGCTAAGCGCCCCTAGGGCGAGATGTTAACATTAGAGTTTCAAATTTTGAACAGCAAAATCACCGATTAACTGGCGTCTACGCCGATAACAAAAAAATAAAGGGAACTATATACAAAATCACCCTAATTGCAGCGAGAGGATTTTTGTGATTTTTGTTAAAATAATCTGATAACCCTGCTCTGTTCGCATATAGCGGTAATATGATAAAAAAAGTTTGTAGCATTGTTGATAAGTTTGTATGTCGCTATAATGCAAGGTAAAGACAAGAAACTGGAAACCCTATCGGACATTTTAACCCGTGTTTCCAACACTGGGCATTCATCGTCCAATATTCTGGCCTTATGAGGAAAACATGATCAGGCAGCCGACTATGTTCGATCCAATAGGCAAAGGTTTCAACGAAGCCTTATGCCTTATTGCGGATAAGAATATACCAAAGTGTTGCGATACGCCGCATCCTTTCGTAAAGTGGGTCGGTGGCAAGCGTTCGATTGTCAGAGATCTCCTTGCCCGGGTTCCCGACGATTTCAAGTCGTATTTTGAACCTTTTGCCGGAGGGGCGCCTTATTTTGGAATATACCGCGCAAAGGCAAAGCTTATTTATCGGATATAAACTTCCACCTCGTTACAACCTACCGCATGATTCGCGATAATGTCGATGGGGTCATATCAAGGCTGGGATATCACAAAAAACACCACAATGAAAAATATTACGCCTACGCGCGTAAAGAACTCTTGAATGCGCAAGAGCCGATCGAAATAGCGTCGCTTTTCATATATCTGAATAAAACCTGTTATAATGGGCTTTACAGAGTCAACAAATCGGGAATGTTCAATGTCCCTATCGGACGATATGACAATCCCAAAATAGCAAACGCCGACAACTTGCGCAAATGCTCGAAATTCCTTGCCAATGTCGATATATTCCAGCATGGCTTTTCGCAAATAAGGCCTAAAAAAGGCGACTTCTTGTATCTCGACCCTCCTTATCATGGAACTTTCAGCGCTTACGACGGATCGGGGTTCAGAGATAAGGAACACGAGTGGCTGGCGGCTTTTTGCAAACAACTTGACCAAAAAGGAGTATTGTTCATGCTGTCAAATAGCGATACGCCGTTTATAAGACAGTTGTATAACGGGTTCGATATGGGGAATATTAATGCTTCACGTTTCATTTCTTGCAAGGGAAACGAAAGGAAAAAGAAAAATGAGCTCATCATCAGAAACTATGTCCGGCGGGACGAGAGCTAACAACACCGGCAATGCTCTTGAAAGCTTCGTGGAACATCTTCTGAAAAGAAACGATTATACGGAATTCATAAACCACAAAAAGCAGATTTTTGCCATGCGGCAAACCATGGGCGGCAAGCAATACTCGAGACAGCCGTGGTGCGGAGAGTCGTTCTACGGATCCTTGCGAAAGTGCGATTTTTTGATCATGAATCGGGAAAAGTTTCCCAACGGGCTTATTATTGAGTGCAAATGGCAGGAGTCGGTTGTAAGCGTGGATGAAAAGTACCCTTTCGTTTATGATGAATATAACGAAAATCGGTGTTCCTACAATCGTTTTGATAGACGGGGACG
>JAIRYS010000013.1 GCA_031267535.1 Holosporales bacterium
ATGGCCGTGCCAAAGGCATTGTGTAGGGAGGCGGGAGCATGAGCGGCGAAGCAGATGAATAGAATTGCTAGAAAAGAACTGTGCTTGCAGTTATGAGATTTTCTCTTCTGGCAACGGCGCTTACTGCCCACGCCGGAAGTGTCATCCAACAAAGGAATGCCACCCCCCATGTCTCTTCTGTTTGCATTACTAGCTGCCATCATTGTAAAAATTATCCAAAAATTCTGGAGAAGCGTACCATAATAAAAACAA
Source organism: Holosporales bacterium (assembly GCA_031267535.1). Classification (GTDB taxonomy): domain Bacteria; phylum Pseudomonadota; class Alphaproteobacteria; order UBA3830; family JAIRWN01; genus JAIRWN01. The sequence continues at coordinate 253 of JAIRYS010000013.1, forward strand.
AGCTTATTTCCCCCAGGCCACAAAACCTATTCCATACGCCTAATCACTCGTAAAAGTATGCTAGATTAGAGCCAGTGAATTTAATGAGTTGGATATGAAATTAGATTTGACGCGTCTAATAAGCGCCATTTTTGCGTTTATTTACGCTCATAATACTCAATCAAGACCTGCTCGCGTTTTTGTAGATCGCCAATCCGATCTATAAATAACATACCATCAAGATGGTCTATCTCATGCTGAAAACAAGCGGCCAGAAGCCCTGTAGCTTCTACGGTTTGCTTTTTACCTTGTTCGTCCAGAAACTCAACTGAAACTGAGTTTGCCCTCTCTATCTCACAGAAAACGCCCGGCAAAGACAGGCATCCTTCTGTGGATAAAGCGCAATTACTGGAGCGCCCGGTAATCTCAGGGTTTATCATTTTGTAAAATATCGGCTCAATTGGGCGATCGTCAACGGCCCCCTGTCTATCACCAGATCCAATCACAACTCTTTGGATTACTTCGTTGTACACCACAACTAAGCGTTTAGAGATACCAACCTGAGGGGCCGCTATGCCTATCCCATTTGCCTTAAGCATGACCTCTTTCATTCGCTCAAGAATATCGCGAATATCCTCAGATGCCTCAGTCACTAACTGAGCTTTTTCACCAAGAATAGGGTCAGGATAAATACATATTCTCATACCGACCACTTCACTTCCAGCTAATAAACAACAAACTAGCGCTTGCGCCCATTTCATTTTCCCCTCAATGATTTATTTAGGTCTAGATATATATTTTGTAACTGGCTTATAGCAATCATTTATTGACATTAAAGCACGAGTATGCAGTCCGTAAACATGCGCACAATTTAGACCTTGCCTTTTCGGGTCAGTCTTTGCTAAACTAAGCTTAGTTTTTAGGTGAAGTGATGGCCCGTATAACGGTTGAAGATTGCGCAAAGAACATTAAAAATAGGTTTAACCTGGTTGTTATGGCGTCACAGCGCGCGCAACAGATTCTTTCCGGCGACAAAATCACTGTACGAAGCGATAACGATAAAGTGCCGGTGATTGCGCTAAGGGAAATTGCCGCTTCTTCTGTAAGTCTTGACGATATATATAATTATGCCACCAAAAGATATCGCAAATACAACCCGGTTGAAGAATCGCTTGAGTCGCTGGGCGAAGATCCTATAGAGGAGGTTTATGCCTCCCATACCGGACTGGAAGAAAGCTCTATGTTGGCAGAAGATGACTCGAATCAAGCGGACACTTCCGACGCAGCAAAAACGGGCAATTAGAGCGAATAGAAGCTTAACGCCCAAACAGCTCGTTTATTAAAATTATTGTTTTTTGATGTCACTAGTAAAATTGCTAAAAAACGACAGGGGATTCAGCCTGCTTGAGGTAGCAATCGCTATAACCGTAGTGGGTATTTTGGCTGCAGTCGTCCTTAAGGGGCAAAGCTTGGTCAAAGAAGCAAGGCTGCAATCTGTTGCAACACAAATACATCAGTACAAAGCGGCAATAGACATGTTTCGAGACAAATATCAGGCGCTTCCCGGAGACTACAACTCAGCGCGAGAAAACATATCTTATGCCTTGGACAATGGCGACGGGGATGGGGCTGTTAATACCGAGCGAGAAGCCTTAGGCTTTTGGCAACACCTTAAATTAGGCGGTTTGGTTTCTATAAAGGAAAGCGTTCCCAAAAGTAAACTAGGGGGAACATTTGTTCCTTCGTCGCATATCTATGGGCATAGTGGGACTTGGGTTGTATTCAGCAACAGCTCAGTCAGTGAAGTTTTGTCCGGATATTTCCGTGGCGTACTGACGCCAAAGGAAGCCAATGACTTGATGAATAAGCTCGACAGCAAAGTAGACGGCGATATCGTCGTGATCAACGGAGAAGGCTGCAAAAACGTTTGCGTCGATGCAGGCCAATTCAATTTCAAATCAGAAGAAAAAAGCTGCGTCGTGATCGTGAAGATCGATTGATGGACATAAGGTCTGACCGCGGCTTTGCGTTGCTCGAAGTTGCGATTGCCATTATGGTCATGGGGGTAATTCTTGGCATACTGGCGCCGTCCTTGAATACTTTGCGAGTTTGCTCGTCATTACAATCTGACAAACAGAAATATGACCGAATATGCTATGCAATTGCGGCGTATGTTATCAGAAACTCGCACCTACCCGCCCCAGCCGGCGAGCTCAATTCTGGTGAAAGCGGTCTGAATAATTCAGCCGTAGGCTTTATCCCTTTCAAGTCATTGGGATTAAGCAAGGATCTGACGATCAACAGCGCCGGCAAGCCAATAAAATATATTCCTAATAAAGCCTTGGTTGAAGCCACAGTGATTCATAAATCCACTAGTGGACTCGGAAAGAATATGTTCGGCGGAACAGCTTGCGAATTCTGTGCGCGTTTTGAAGCGGATTCTTTAAACTTGGATCTTATCGCTCAAGGCCAATCTGTTACAGACGTTACTAACGGCAAATCCGTTAATCCTGTTGCATTTATATTGTTTGCCGATGACCAAAACACTCAAATAACCATCGGAGACACAACCACTACTGTAAGAATAGTAAGCGCATCACCTCATATAAAATACGTGTTCAGGGACGACCTGATGTCCTATTACGCGAAGTACCCTTGTCCACCTAATCCATAAATGCGGCGCCGCTTCCTGCTAAACAAGGTGGAAAAATCGATAGCTGTCCGGATGTGTTTAATCTAAAACTTAGGCAGTCAAACAAAACTGAAAGGAGCGAAAATATGGCTTATTTTAAATATGGTCAGGTAGAGATTGATTACCTGGTGCGATCAGACTCAGTTTTGGGCGAGTTCATCAATCAAATAGGCTTCATAGAAAGAACAATGGAATTGGATCCGTTCCGCAGCTTGGTTGTAAGTATTATCGGTCAGCAAATATCATCAAAGGCTGCCGATACGGTATTCAACAGATTGCTGCGCGCAGTGGAAAGCATAACCCCGCACAACATCATGATCGCACATAACCTAAATGAAATTGGTATACCAAAACGAAAAGTCGAGTACATTCGAGGTATAGCGTCCGCTTTTTTAAGCGGGAGTTTTGCCGTCAACGAGCTAGACGATTTATCAGACGATGAAGTTATAAAGCGCCTTGTATCGCTGCCCGGTATTGGCAAATGGAGCGCGGAGATGTTCATGATCTTTTCACTTCAAAGGAAAAACATTCTGAGTTGGGGCGACTTTGGAATCAAAAAAGGAATATCTGCGCTTTATAGCGAGAATACGTTCAATCCAGAAACTTTTACTTTATACAAAAGCAAATACTCGCCCTATGCGTCAATTGCCTCTTTCTATCTTTGGGAAGCCGCTAAAGATCCACGGCAATCTAGCTCCGTTTGACTCTTTAGTTGTCGCCTTATTGACCTGGCCACAGCCGCGCCTTCAGCAAATGCAGATAAGAGCGAGGTGATTTTACCTTCGTATGCAGCTATGTCGCCGATAGCATACACTAAGGGCAGATTAGTCGCATAGCTTGCTTTATCGACGACGATTTTGCCGTTTTCAACATTAACCCCCCATGATTCAAAGCTGTTTCGCGCTGTGGCCAATCCAAAGCAAGCAAGAAGCACATCTGTGTCCAGGGGTATCTGATTGGCCGCTGTGTTGCCGAAACTGGGAACCAAGGTGATAGAGGTTAGCCGACCATCGTGCCCGGCCATAGCGCCTAATTGAAACGGAGTAAAAACTTTGACTTTGCCTTGATCCGAAAGAGCCGCCAATCTCTCTAAGCTAATGGGCGTAGCTTTAAAGTTGTCCCTTCGGTGTATAAGATTAATCGTCTTAGCCGTATCTGCCAAAGCAAGCGTCCAGTCCAGTGCAGCATCGCCGCCGCCAATGATTGATATGATTTTGCCTTGCACAGCCGACTTGTCTTTTATTGCGTAAAACAAGCTAACGCCTTCGAATTGGCGAGCTTCCGGCAAAGGAATTTTGTTGAAATCAAAAGCCCCTCCGCCGGTTGCAATAACAACCGACTTACACGCAATTGCATCATGGCTGGTGCAAAGACGCCACGCGTCCGCTTCAACGTCTTTTGTTAGGTTGGTTATCTTGCGCTCAAGTAAATACTGAGGCTCGAACTGCATCGTTTGCTTGACTAATGAGGATATTAAATCTCTGGCTAATACTCTGGGTAATCCGGGAATATCCAAAATTTCTTTATCAGGATAAAGAGCGGCGCACTGCCCACCAAGGTTTCCTAGGGCCTCGACAAGTATACACTCAAGCCCCATAAGTCGGCACTCGAAGGCGCAAAACAGACCTGCGGGTCCGCCCCCGATAATCGCAACATCTGCGGTTTTCACCAAATCCCTCTTTCGTTTTGATTTAAAATTAAGCTAGCATCGGCGTGTTCAGTATACTCGATTGTAAAAAAACATGCCAGAAGATACGCTTAACTTCAAAAGCGTCAGCGTGCAACAAACACGAATGTTGGCCAAGCAGTTGGCGGAGACGCTAAAAGGCGGCGATTGTCTGGCTTTATACGGTAATTTGGGCGCAGGTAAAAGCGAGTTTGTAAGAGGAATCATTCAAACCCTTAACAAAAATCAGATCGACGTCACAAGTCCAACATTCAGCTTAGTAAAACCATATAAGACACGGATAGGAACGGTTTTTCACATAGATCTGTACAGACTTAACAGCAAAAATGAGCTTTTTGAGCTGGGCTTCCCGGATATCTTGTCACAAGGGGTATGTGTCATTGAATGGCCTCAGTTAACCGAGGCCTTATTGTCTAAAGAAACCTTACGGATCTGCTTTGAGACACTGGGCGACAGCGAGAGGGAGATAAAATTTGAAGTAAATACATTCTGGCGACAAAGGCTTAGTTTTATAAACCCACTGCCTACAAAATCTGATGAGCAATAACGTTATCAACTTTGGTTTTTCCGAACCGTTCATCCCGGCATTCAGTAAATGGATGTTTGATAAGGGAGAAATTAAAGAAGGGCCGATTTTACTGTTGACCCCTACGCGCAGGTCGGCAAAGGAACTTCGATACAGCTTAATTGAACGATTGGGTATAGCAGACAACAGCAACTTCATTAAAGCTTATTCTGTTTTTGATCTGAGCCCTGAAGGCGAGCCGATTTCTACAGAGCAAACAGATCAAATAAACGCGCCTCTGTTTAAGGCAATCCGTGAATACTTTGGGCACGACAAGATCCTAAATCAGTGTTTGGCAATTACTCATAACGTTCAGGAAATTTTGACGTCGCTAAATCTTGAAGAAGTCGATTTGAAGGCGATTAAGGACATTGTGCCAACGGACCTTTCGGTTCATGCACAGAAAACGCTTAGTTTTTTAGGCCACATAGCCGGGTTTTGGGTTGAGGATAAGATTAAGCGAAATCTTGATATGCTGAATCAAAAATGGGCCAACAATCCTCCGCAATATCCTGTTTTCGCCATTGGCCTGAACGGCGCATTCCCGTCAGTTAATCGGCTAATTAGAACTGTTTATGGACTGCCTTTTGGCTATGTAATTTTGCATGGCGCCGATCCGGGAGCGTTAGAGCGTCCACTCAAGCGTTATTCGCCACAACGCTCATTCCAACGTTTGCTTGCCTTTATTGGCGCTAAGCCAAGCAACGTTTCGACAGTCTGTGCGACTAGCTCAACAGAAGCGAATATAAATGCAGCGCTGTCTTCTGGTGATTATAAAATTCAAGACGATATTCCAAACGTCACGATAATAGAGTGCGAAAATCCACAGGAAGAAGCCGCTGTAAATGCTCTTCTCATCAAGGAAATTTCGCCAACCCCCGTGCTGATTGCCGCAGAAGCTTCGTCTACTTTACGTATTAGGGAAATAATAAAGTTATTTGGTTTTGGGTTTTACAACTCTCAGCCGGATCCGCTTACCAAAACGCTGGAGTTTACTATGCTGAGACAGGTCGCAGAACTTATATCAAGCAACTTTGCGACCCACCTGATGCTGGATATGCTTAAAAAAATATTTAGTTCTGAAGAGGATATTTTTAAAGAGCTTGCGACCTTTGAATTAGCGCTTCGGCGCGAAATTCAGACGCAAAAATATTTTGTACCCGCCATAAGTGAACACACGCAGTTAATAGAAGAAAAAATGCCGCGTTTATCGCAGAGAATTTTTAACATTGCGTCATTCTTAAATTCTTTTCCGCCAGTTGACCGGCCTCGCGCTATACGCGACTGGATAAAGATTCACAAGGATTTTGTTGTTGTTTTAAACCAAGAATCATCCGGACATATCGCCAGTGATATTTTGCCCCTTGAAAGCGATGTCGCCGGCGTTTGGGATCAACTGGAAAACTTGCTGCATCCGCTGCTTGACGAAGCTGTCCCTGCAGACGAATACGTAAGTATATTTTGCTTTTTGTTTTGGGATTTTAAATCAACTTTGCCGGATACGAGCGATGGCAAACACGTGTGTTCGCTAGGGGTACTGGAGTCTAGGCTTTTAGACGCGCCCAATCTGATTATTCCGGACGTTAATGAAGGAACTTGGCCGCCCGTTAAAAATATCGCAGGTAACCTGCTGAGCCAAAATATACTGAGCAAAGTCGGCTTGCAATCATTTGACCGGAAGGTTGAGTTGTTTGGGCTTGAGTTTGCCAAAGCCGTTTGCGGCAAAAATGTATTTCTTACCCGCAGTAAAACTAAGGACGGTTCGCCTACTCAGCAGTCCAGATGGCTTGTACGGCTTATGGCTTCCCTAAAAAACAACGCCGAGTCTGCCAGACAGCGGGGGGAATATTGGCTGAGCCAAGTTCGCAACCAAAATCATAGCAAATCCCAAAGAAAAATCCTTCCGCCGCATCCCTTAGTACCGGCAAGCGTTAGGATAAAAGAGCTGAGCCTCGGCGATTTGAATATATTGTTTAAAAATCCCTATGAAATATACGCCAAGCATGTTCTTAAGTTGGTTCCCTGCCCGGATTTTTGGGACGAGCCCAACAAAACCCTGAAATTAAGAAGAAAAATATCCGGCAGAGACTTGTCGGTTGAGGCTGATAAAACTCTGCAACAGCTTAAGGATAGGCGCATTCTGCAAGATTTGAATATAATGTTTTCTTCTGGTCAGAGTTCAAAAGAAATTGCGGGTAACATTACGTTTAATTTGCCTGATGGAAGCAGTCTCGAGGTTAAAACAAAGTTTGACTTGATAAGATTTCAGCCGTCTGACGACCAAGCTAATATCGAAATCGTAAATTACAAAGGATCGGCCCTACAAAAGATAAACGATATCAAAAGTGGGCTAGATCTAAAGACTAACCTGCAAATAATTATCGCCAGCAACATTTTTCTTGAGCAAAGCCTCGGCAAGATAAGCGTACGATTTTTGCACATGCAAGGAGGAATCAAATCGATCAAAGAGGCAGTGGTGCCTGGCGATGAAATTTTGGAAAATAAGCAAGCGATTATCAGTAAAATTCAGAATGAAATCTATCGTCTGTTTTCCGGCAGAACATTTCCAGCTAAGCCGTGTTGTACAAGTCCTTACGCTCATCTAGCGCGAGAAAAAGAATGGTCGACGCTGAGCTGAGAAATATATGCGATATCGGGGCAAACGTTTGGATTGAGGCCTCGGCCGGTACCGGGAAGACCAAAGCGCTGGTCGACCGAATCTTAGCTTTGCTGGCCAGCGGCATACCTATACAGAAGATACTGTGTATCACGTTTACCAAAGCTGCTGCCGCTGAAATGCTCAGCCGTGTTAAGGACAGGTTGAGTCGCTGGAAAACGTGTAAGGATGATGTATTACGCCTAGAACTTAACGAGCTAACCCTTCCTTCTAATGACATTCAAACAAACAGGTGCAAACGCCTGTTTGATGAAGCCTTGGATGCGGGTAGTGACTTTAAGGTTCAAACGATTCACAGCTTCTGTCAAAAGCTGCTTGAAGCTTTTCCAATGGAAGCCGGTCTGACCGCGCCTATGCAGGTTTTGGACGATTACGAAGCGTCTGAGCTTTTAAGGCTCGCGTTTCAGGCCTCGATTGCCTCGGTAGGTAAAAATTCCGCCCTAATCAAGGCATATGAGACCATCAGTATGTTTAAAAATGATGAGTCAGCAGTTGGCCTAATTGCTCAGATAATAAGAGACCGCGCTCATGTTGAGATTTTGTGCCAAAAAACCGACGATGAGATTCAATCCGGATACGACGAGCTTTTTAGGGCCGAGGCCGACGATCTTTTCGTTGGCGCTAATACGGCGTTGGCTTTGATAATCAGGGATGCGTACTGTCGGTATCGCTGTCTCAAGCGCGATAGGCTTGATTACGACGACCTAATCTTCAGCGCCCTTATGCTGCTTCGCGATGTTGACAATAGCTGGATCATGTACAAGCTTGACGACGGTATTTCACACATATTGGTTGATGAAGCTCAAGATACCAGTCCTTTGCAGTGGGAGGTTTTAAAGGCGCTTAGTGTTAACTTCTTTGCAGATAATGCGAAAACATTGTTTGTAGTAGGGGACCACAAGCAGTCTATCTATGGATTTCAAGGCGCCAATCATCAATCATTTATAAACGCTTACAAGCATTTTAAGCAAAAAACCATTGACGCTGGGCTTGGGTGGCATGACGTAAGGCTTAATCTGTCGTATAGGTCTGTATTTCAGGTGCTTAATTTCGTCGACAAAGTCTTTTCTGACCAGCAAAAAACGCCAGGTCTAGGGTCGTGTTCTACTGAACATATCGCCTTCAGAAAGCATGACGCTGGGCTGGTCGAATTCTGGCCGCTTATCGAAAGCAAACAAGATGAGCGGCCGTCGCCTATGACAATCTCGCTTGAAGCTGACGCAGCAGCGGATTCAGATGTTGTTCTAGCGCGCAGTATAGCTGATCAAATTGCAAAAATTCTAAAGCAGGAAGCTTTTGTCCCATCACAAAATCGCAAAGCTACCGCAGGCGATTTCTTAGTACTTTTACAACAAAGAGGGGCGTTGATGGGGCTTATTATCAGAGAGCTTCAGAATTTAGGCCTGCCGGTTGAAGGAATGGACCAGCTTACCCTAACCGATGAAATTATTACTGAAGATCTTGTCAGCCTCAGCAAGTTCGTGCTTAACCCTTACGATGATTTTAATTTGGCCTGTCTTTTAAAGTCTCCGCTGGTCGCAATGGCAGAAATGGTTTTAATGAATCTATGTATGAATCGCCAAGAAAGTCTGTATCAGCAGCTTGAAAAATTATCTGATACATTTAGCGGTACGCTTATACTGCTAAACAGATGGCGGCAGATGGCAAGCAGTATGCCTCCGTACAGTTTTTTTGAAGGCGTCTTAGACGACCCCACATATGGCGTTAGAAACAGTATTATTGCTCATTTAGGGAATGGGACGAACGATGTAATCTGTGAGTTTATGGAGCTTGTGCTGAAATATGAAAGCGCTAACGCTCTAGCCATCGCGAGTTTTGTTCCGTGGCTTCTAAAAAGGCGCCCCAGGCTTAAACGCGAATTTGGTCAATACAACAAAATTCGCGTAATGACCGTCCACAGGGCCAAAGGGCTTCAGGCCCCTTTTGTAATACTGGCCGATATACACAGTCAAAGCAGAAACGATTCTGCGCCCGTCTGGCTCAGCGCCAATGATACCTACCGCAGCATACTGCCGGTTTTCTCTCCAAGCGGCCTAAAAACACCCTCAGGGATTGCTGATTATCTCAATGAGCAGAAACAAGAGCAAGAATACGAAAAGCAGCGATTGCTTTATGTGGCGCTTACCAGAGCCCAGGATCGCCTGTATATCACCGGCAAAAATACGCCGCGAAAATCAATATGGCACAGCCTTTTAGCTGATTTTATACCTTCTTAAACAGCAGTCTGTCGATTTGGATTGGCTCTGTTTACACAAAGTTAGCTTTTGTATGAAACGATGGCACCTAAAGTAGGCGCTATGCAAATAATATGTTATGTTAAGAAAAATCCCCAAATCATTGCTGCTTATTTTAAGTGTTTTGTCGACTGGGTCGGCATATAGCGCCCTATATATGGCTTTTCATCCAGGCAATAGACCTACATTACCTTCGTCGGAACTTTTGTCCGGCACAAATTTTGCTGGGATGCGACATTACTTAGACCACCTTACGTTTCGACAGAACAAAATTAGAGATCTTGCTTCAGGAATTGGGATTTCTACACTATCTCTGCCGGCTACGCTGATTGTTGGCAATGGCAGGAGACATGAATTAGATGTGATAAACTATGGAGAATACACATATGATTATCTGTTGATGGATGTGGATGAATCAGTTGGCCCAGACCTAAAATGCGATGTATCACGATTGCAACAGTTCGCCGTTGAACACGACATGATTGACAAGTTTGATGTTGTGGTTTTTGAAAATATTCCGGTACGTTCCTCATTCACTTCTGAAGCGGTTGCTGGGGCATTAACCTGCCTAAAACCAAATGGCCATCTTGTTATATCGTCGTTTCCAATACCTGGCGCGAGGGTTTATGCTGCTGATGATTTGTCTCCTATTACAGCGCTGAATACTGTTACCGTTGAACTTGGTGATTACACATGGTTCCGCAACAAAGAGTTTCAGGATAGACGACAAATAATAAAAACCAAAAATCTCGGTTTAGGCGATCGACTGACGGACATTTCGCCATTTGAACAAATCGCAGCCTTTTTAAACGAACATAAAGGAAAAATTATTGATTATTTTGACGACCACGTTAAATTACAGATAGGTGAATTAGAGGTTACGACCGTTCCCTATACAAGTCGCCTTTGGCCGCAAGGTCCCCGGATATGGTCTGATCTTTTTGAACCAGAAAATAAAGGAGTCATGATTATAACAAAGAAATGATCGACTTTTGTTATTTTATCTAAAGCCCCCCCCCCCCCCTTCTGCACAGCCAGCTGTCGCCAATATTGCATCGAACGTCAGAACTAACAACATTTGTTTTTTCCGGATAAGGCTGTTATACTCGCCGCACTACGAATAAGGTTCGGTTGTGTTCAGGTGGGATTTATGAGCGGTTTGATTAGAGCGGTTTTTGTGTTTTCGTTGATGCTGCTTTCGGGATGCAAACCTACGATAAGCACATCCGGCAATTTATGCGAATCTGATGACCTAAACAGCTTAAAAATCGGCGTACACAGTGTGAACGATGTGTATGAAATCCTTGGGACTCCATCGTTTAAACTTGCCGGTAACAGGGCTTTATATGTAGGACGCAGGTTGAGGAGTATTTCTTTTTTCGACCCAAAGGTTACAGAGGAAAAAGCTATCCTGGTTACCTTCAATCAGAGGGGTATTCTGGCCGACTGGCGGGTAGTTGAGTTAGATCATCAAAAAATAGCTTTTGATAAAGCTATAACGCCTGTCAGAGATACTGGCCGCACCCATGCTGACCATATCCTTGATAATCTTCAAAGGCCCGGCAGAAGAAAATAAAGGCCGACTCTACTGCGCTGAATGCTCTTGTGGTATTTACGGCTTTGACTGTTGTGTTCTGGGAATAAGGCAATCGCAATGAATCGTATCTCAACTGTTTTCCCGGGCCAAGGTGTACAAAAACCAGGCATGGGGCAATGGTTATATGACAATTTTTCCTCAGCTAAGCTTTTGTTTGAAGAAGTCAATGACGCTTTGGAAATGAATTTAAGCAATATAATGTTCTGCGAAGAACACATTGAGCAGCTTAAGTTTACCCAAAATGCTCAGCCGGCGATTATGGCCGTTGGCATGGCTGCTTTGAGGGTTTTGGCAAATGACTTTGGTCTTAAAGATTTCGCATATTGTACTGCAGGCCATTCGCTTGGCGAGTATACAGCCCTAATTGCGGCCGGCATGTTCAGCGTTCAAGATGGGGCTCGGTTACTTCAAAAACGTGGACTAGCCATGCAGTCAGCCGTCCCCGCCGGGGTTGGAGGTATGCTTGCGGTTTTGGGAATAGATGACATCACGTTGATTGAGAAAATTGCCGTAACTGCAACCGAAAAAGCGGGCTTATGCGAGGTTGCCAATGATAACTGTCCCGGTCAGTGCGTGCTGAGCGGATATAAAGCAGCTTTGGAATTTGCGGGCGATCTTGCAAAGGAAAATGGAGCCAAAAAGATCGTCCCGCTTGACGTTTCTGTTCCCTCGCATTGCAGCCTTATGGCGCCAGCCGCAAAGGCGTTAAAGGCACACATAATGGAGTGCCGGGCAAATAATATTTCCATCCCATTAATCCAAAACTACACCGCTCAAGAAGAGATCGACACAAGCGCCATAATCAACAATCTCGCCGCCCAGATAACCGGCCGTGTCAGATGGCGTGAAAGCATATTGTCGATTTCCTCTATGAAAGCGCATAAAATCATAGAGGTTGGGCCAGGAAGCGTCTTAAAAGGACTTATAAAAAGGACCACGCCTGATATTGAAGTTCTGTCTATCAACTCGACAGTTGACCTAGAGTGCGTAGCAACCATAATATCTAATTGAGGGAGAGGCGCCTTCGTGTTTGATTTATCTGGGAAAATAGCATTTATAACCGGGGCTACCGGTGCAATTGGCTCGGCTATAGCAAGGACGTTTCACCGACAAGGCGCGCATGTTATTTTATCCGGAACCAACGTCGAAATTTTAAACAGCTCAGCTTCTGAGCTCGCGGGCAATGTGTCTGTTTGTAATTTAGACCTTTCAAAAGCGGATGAAATTCCTATCTCTTATCAAAAAGCTGAAGAGGCAAACGGTTTCATAGACATATTGGTCAATAACGCAGGAATTACGCGCGATAAGCTTTTTATGCGCATGACCAACGACTCTTGGGAGGAGGTTTTGGACATTAACTTGACCGCCCCGTTCCTTCTTATGCGCGAAGCAGTTAAAAGCATGATAAGGGCAAGTAAAGGCAGGATTATCAATATTTCTTCAATTGTTGGGGCTACCGGTAATCCCGGGCAAGCAAACTATACCGCGGCCAAAGCAGGCTTGGTTGGTATGACAAAAACGGTCGCTGCGGAAATTGCCAGCCGTGGAATTACGGTAAACTGCATTGCTCCAGGGTTTATAGATTCTCCTATGACAAAAAAGCTTGCCGATGAGCAAAAAGAAAAATTGATTGAAAGAATCCTTATGCGTAAAATCGGGACGCCGGACGATGTTGCTGCGGCTGCGGTCTTCTTGGCCAGCGATGAGGCTCAATACATCACAGGCCAGACTATACATGTAAACGGTGGTATGTTTATGGTTTGACGCCGGCATATGTTTCGTTCGCTCAACGAATAACGCTGGGGACAACAGGCTGCCCTTCTTTCAAGAAGTTCACATAAACGGGGAAGGTTTGGCGCCTCGATATCGGCTCATCGTATCCTGGTTCTTTTTCGTTATCTATTGCCTTTTGCGAACTGAGTTTACTCCAGATATGAATTGCTGCCGGGCTATGTTAGCCTGGGAAACCAGCCATCATATAATAATACACCTTGTGCGCTTTCCGTTGAGGGCACGTTTTGATTGTACGTTCTACGCATTGTGCCATGCAGAGTTTTGTTTATCTTTCTACTGCAAAGTAGTAGACTCGCTGCCAGGTGTTTTTATGCTTTTTAAGTCGAAATTTGAGCCAAAGGCCATTAAAACCAGGCCGCAGAAAGTAGCCGAAGAGCTGCGCAGGATTTTTTCTGGTATTTTTAGCCAGGATAGCTTTTACGATTTTGCCAACAACGGTAAACCATGTTTGACTGTTACTGGCGTTGATGTATCTGCTTGCCTCAAGTACGCTAAGATCTTTGTAACAGAATGTAATGGCGTAGATCGAAAAATGCTGATCGAATATCTTGGTTTTAGGTCTAAAAAATATCGTTTTGAGATGGCTCAGCAGCTGAGATTAAGATTCGTGCCAGAGATTTCTTTTCATTATGATACGTGTGATGAGCGTATGACCGAGTTGAATCGCGCTTTTGCCAAGGTTAAAGCTGAGAAACGCGCTGAAACGACAGCCTGTTGAGTAGCGCTTGTGACCTTACTTGTACTGTAATCCAAACCTTTTAAAAATCAAGCAAAGCTGTCGTTCAACCTCCATAAAGTCTTTTTGCGTTTTGGCTTCTACACGGGCAACCATGACGTCTTGAGTATTAGAAGCACGCATCAGCCACCATCCGCATTTGCTTTTTACCCTTAGGCCATCGATGGCTTCTATCTCTAAATCTGGATCTAAAGCCAATTCTCGTGAGAGGGTTTCGATAATCTGAAGGGCGCTGTTCCTGGGGCAACGAATGCGCATCTCAGGGGAGCTGAACGTTTTGGGCAGCTCATCAATCAAGTCGCCTAATGATCGGCCCTGGCCGGTTAAAAAGCTTACAAGCCTTATTGAAGCGTACAAAGCATCGTCAAATCCATACCAATCATCATTGAAAAACAAATGGCCGCTCAGCTCGCCGGCCAGCAAAGCCCCTGTTTCGCGCATCTTGGCCTTTATTAACGAATGCCCGGTAGAGGACATTAACGGAATCCCGCCAAGGCGCTTAATCTCATCAAAAAAAATAAGGCTACTTTTTATGTCGGCGATTATTTTTGCCCCCGGATGTTTTTCAAGAACGTCTCTGGCCATCAGGCACAACAGCTGGTCTCCTGCGATTATATGTCCTCTGTTATCCAATACCGCCAACCGGTCCGCATCTCCATCGAAGGCTATACCAAGATCGTACGAACCTTCCATGATTACTTGACGTATTTGGTCCATGCTGCCCTCTGCAGTCGGATCAGGCGAACGGCCAGGGAAATTGCCGTCAATCTGTTCATTGATAAATACGTGATGGCCAGGAACTTTTGCGGCCAATCTTTTTATTACCGCGCCTGCAGCGCCATTACCGCAATCCCAAACAATATTTATCGAACGGGCAAAGTTAATTTTGCTAAAAATGGCATTAATGTAATCGTCTAATATATCGACGTCAAATGTTTGGCCAACTTTGGGCGAGTCGAAATAACATTGATTGCGGACAATTCCGGCCAGTTTCTTAATATCTTCGCCATAGAAAGGCTTGTCGTCCAAAAGCAACTTAAATCCGTTGTATTCCTTTGGATTATGTGATCCGGTAACCATAATGCCGCCGTCAAAATTAAGATCATGCACGGCAAAATAAAGAACGGGCGTTGGCATAAGTCCTGTTAAATAAACGTCTGCACCGCAAGACGCAAGCCCTTGGACCAAAAAGCCGGTCAGCTCAGGCGACGACAACCGACCATCCCTTGCAACAGCTATGCGGCGTCCGCCGGCATTCCTTACGATTGAAGCAAAAGCCTTCCCGATAAAGAAGGCGTCCTTGCTGCATAGCGTTTTATCAAACTCGCCCCGTATATCGTAAAGACGAAGTATTGATTCATTAAGCGTATGTTTCACAAATCGCCCCTTAAGCCTTGTTAGAAATATCGTCTGAACGCTTATAAAGCAAGCGTTATAAGACAGTCTTAAGGCTCAAAATCAATTCAATCGTTTTTTTAGAACTTTATTAATTAAAAACTAAAATTTGTCAAATTTTAGATTAATTTTTTGACTAAAATTTACCAAATGTTAACTAATTTTTATCAACATTAATTAAAGGTTAATCAAGGCTAATATGAAAAAAATAATTATTTCTATTCTATTATGTTATGGCCACTGTAATGTGTCAAATTGTACGTTACCTTTTAGGCAAAATACATCTGAATCAGAAACGCAAGAACCGTCATCTCATCCCACATTGACAGCGCCTATACATCGAATCTCAGCAAGCTCTAGTGCACAATCTGCGGACATGCTTAGGTTGCTGCCGATATTCAGCGACACAGAACACGCCCACCCAAACACAAGTGCGTTACTATTGGATGTTTTCCCTGCAGAAGGGTCATCTTTATTATCTGATGCGACTTTGCCGATAGTTGCGCCGGCAAGGCTTGCAAGACAGGCTAGGATTTTGGCCATTGACGGCGGCGGCGGCAGAGGGGTGATTCCGTCCTACGAGCTTACAAGGCTAGAGGAAGCAACCGGACATTCAATCTCAGATATGTTCCACATGATTGCGGGAACGTCAACTGGCGGAATAATAGCCTTATCCCTTACCATGAGGAATCCAGAAATTCCAAACAGGCCATTACATTCGGCACACGACATTTTGACGATGTATCAGCACGAAATGCCGGAATTTTTTGTCAAAAAAAATTTCAGCTTTGGCGGCGCCTTTAGGACTAAGTATAAAAGTGGACGTTTGTACAATAAACTACGAGAAAAGTTCGGAGACGCCTTGTTTTCCGGCTCGCTAAATGATGTGATAATACCCTGCTACGACGCTGAAAGAGGCTATCCAAAAATAGCCAAGAGCTATAAGGCTGTTATCAATCCTCTTTATGATTTTTTTAACTACGATATAGCGCGCGGTACGTCCGCTGCCCCTTCTTTTTTCAAGCCTGTAAGGATTGTAAGCCAAGCTAATCAACTTGGCGAAACGCGAAGCCATGTATTAATAGACGGCGGCGTATTTGCAAATGATCCAACCATGTGCGCTTTTGCAGAAGCAAAAAGAAGATATCCGTTGGCAGATGAATTTCTCATCCTATCGTTAGGTACGGGACGCTCTTACAAACCACTTTTATTCGACGACGCTCAAAGTATGAAGGGATA
This sequence comes from Holosporales bacterium, assembly GCA_031267535.1. GTDB lineage: Bacteria > Pseudomonadota > Alphaproteobacteria > UBA3830 > JAIRWN01 > JAIRWN01. Next base: position 16,869 of record JAIRYS010000013.1, read on the forward strand.
TAATTGGGCGACTGCTTTTCCAGATATAAGCATAGATTCGTCTGCAGCAACTGTTGATTATCAGATGTCTGTTTTTGCAAGCGCAGATTCAGCCATAAAATACTTCAGATCCCAGCCAATTTTGCCAACTGATATATCTAAAATGGATGATACTTCCGAAGAAACCATACGCAAGTGGACATATCATGCCGAAGAACAAGTTCATTTACCGCAGTTCAACGAAGTGGTTCGCGTTCTGTCTACACCAAAAATTCCGCTAGATGAACTGATGCAGCTAAATTAAGGGGGGGCGATCTGTGATGAACAGCTAGCTATGGGGCTCGGCATGTATCTAAATTGCGAGCCCTTTACGCTTTAGACGTTTTATTAACCTTTCTGTTAGACAATTTTATTAACGGGTTAAACAACGAGGGGCAGATATGTTTGATAGATTTTCTAGCGCATTAATAGACAGTAAATTATGCTATGAGCATATGATTAAACCTATGATTGAGTTCAAGAATCATATTGATTACTATAAATCGGCAGTCAGCGATGCATTTATGCAAGACTTTCAGCAATTTATGCGGATGTTTAAAATTGAGACTCCTGCAAAAGCAACTGCCAGTAAGAAAGGCAAATAGCTAGCTGCGAGCTAAACCCTTATAACCGCTGCGCCCCAAGTGACGCCGCCGCCCATAGCGGTCAGCACTATGTTTTGATTTTTGCGAATGATTCCTTTTTTTAGCCCGTAATCCCATGCAATTGGGATGGTTGCCGCCGATGTATTGGCGAAGTCGCCGACTGTATCAATCATTTTACTTTTATCTAAACCCAGCCTTTCAGCTACGGCATTTAATATGCGCGCATTGGCTTGATGTGGTATCAGAACGTCAATCTGGTCCGTTGCTAAGCCGGCTTTAGACAAAACCATCTGAACAGCCATGGACATTTTCTCGATAGAGCGCTTAAACACCTCGCGACCATTCATAACTATTACGCCGCTGTTACATGTGGTTGATGTTCCGCCAGAGGTTTCAAGTATTTTGGACAGCTTGCCATCACAGAATAGTCTGGCGGCAACAACGCCGACTTTCTCTGATTCATCGGTATCGAAGCGCTTCGCCCCCAGCACCATTGCCCCAGCGCCATCCCCAAACAGAACGCAAGTCGAACGATCGTTCCAGTCGACGATCTTTGACATAGCGTCGCATCCTATGACAAGGGCATATTGACTTTGGCCGGTCTTTATAAATGAATCAGCAATTGACAAAGCATAAACGAATCCGCTGCAAACAGCGTTGATATCAAAAGCGGCGGCGCAATTGCCTGTCCCCAGTTTTTCTTGTACAAGCGCGGCAGTAGAAGGAAAAGTTTTTTCTGGAGTGGTTGTGGCCACAATAATCAGATCAATTTCGTGCGCAGAAATCCCGGCGTTACTGATGGCCGTTTTAGCTGCCTCTGCCGCCAGGGCTGATATTACTTGACCCGGTTCCAGTACGTATCGTTGCCGGATTCCCGTCCTTTGCACGATCCATTCGTCGGACGTATCTACCATTTTGGCAAGGCAGTCATTAGTTAAGCATTTGCTTGGTAATTTGCTGCCAACGCCAAGTATTATCGAATTGATCATTTTTGCCTAGAAGTTGGGGGAACTTAGCCTTTTATTGCGCCATACGTCAAGCCGGTGATGATTCTGCGTTGAAAGAACACAACCAGCAAAATCAAGGGAATTGTAACAATAACGCTTGCCGCCATTATATTTCCCCACGGAATTTCATGTTGCCCAGCCCCACTGAGCAAAGCAATCGCTACAGGCACCGTCCGCGCTTTTCCGGTTAAAGAAAAAGTTAAGGCAAATAAAAACTCGTTCCAGGAAGTGATAAAGGCCATAAGTCCCGTAGTAACCATCGATGGCCTCATAATGGGGAAAAAGACACGAAAAAGGATTGTAAGTTTACTTGCTCCGTCCATTATCGCGGCCTCTTCGATTTCTTTTGGAATCTGGCGCATGAAGCTTGAAAGAACCCAAACCGTAAAAGGAAGCGTCAGTATCATATACGATAGAACCAATCCCTCGCGAGAATTATATAGGTCGAAGAAACGCAAAAGCTCAAACATTCCAAATAAAACCGCGACCTGAGGAAACATGGTCGCGCTCAGTATAAAAAACAACAGACGTTTCTTGCCTTTGAAGTGCATCCTTGACATAGGATATGCGGCAAATAACGCCAACAGGGAAACTATAACTACGGTCGCAATCGCAACAACAGCTGAATTCGCCAAACTTTTTCCAAACCCAGCCGTCAGCAATACGTTAAGATAATTGCAAAAATTCAGCCTGTTTGGCAGAAGGTCTGTGCTGAAAATTTCGCTTCCAACCTTAAAAGAAGATACTACCGCCCAGTAAAACGGGAATAAACACCCTACAACCACTAGCGTGCAAAAAAGCATAAGCAAAGAATGTCGCAAAAATCTTTTTGTCTGCCAGCTTAGGGGCATCAGCTTGCCTTTCTCAAATTTCTTTGTCCCACAGTGAAGTATAAGACGCTGACCATAGCAATCGTAAAAAACAACATAGTTGCGGCGGAAGATCCGCGACCAACTTCGCCAAAATCAATCAGATATCGCCTTGCATAAACCGACATCGTTGCGCAACTAAGGTCTCCGCTACCTAATATGTAAACCAGATCAAATATCCTAAGCGCGTCAAGTGTTCTGAATATTAACGCAACAACAAAAGTCGGCTTGAGCATAGGCAACACTATATGCCAGATCAACCTCCATGTAGACACGCCGTCTATCTTAGCCGCCTCGAAACACTCGCTGGATATGGACTGCAAGCCAGCTAGCAACAATAAAGCCATAAACGGCGTTGTTTTCCACACGTCAACTATGATTATGGCAACCATCGTAAGTTCGGAAGAAGCTACCCACGATACCGGCTTAGAAAGCACGCCTATAACCTCTAGAACCCTGTTAATTATGCCGTATACGTCATGAAACATCCAACCCCAGATTTTTGCCGACACAACGGTTGGAATGGCCCACGGAATCAGGACAACTGCTCGTAATACCGTTTTGAATCGAAGGCTGCGATGCAAAACGAACGCAACGCAAAATCCTAAAATTGCTTCGAGAGAGACAGAAACCACCGCGAAAAACAGCGTATTTTTTACAGCTACCCACCAATCAGGATCTTCGAACAGATCAGAGAAATTGCCCACGCCAACAAACGCCCCGGACGACAATGAATCAAGCGCCGCATCTGTGAAGCTGAGGTAAAACGTTCTGAACAACGGCCAAGCGCCAGCCAGAATAATCACCGCCAAGCAAGGAAACAAAAACAACCAAGCTTTTAAGGCTGAATACTTCGACAGATATCGTCTGACTTTGCTAGACAAATGGCTACTCTCCGGTGTGCCTGTTGATTCTGTCCAAAAGCTGAGACAAACGTTTGTTTAGTTGCTTAAGGCCGACGTCTATTGGCCTGTGTCCTGCTATCATACTGTGGATCGAATTAAAAATTTCTGTAGTGGCTTGGCTGTAAAGCGAACCAAACTGAGATGACGGTCTTGCAACCATGTTTATCAATATATCGCTGAGTTTGGCGAAGAATGGTTGAGCTTGAATTAGACCTTTGTCCTTATACAAATCTGGCCTAGACGGAGACATGCCGCCCTCAATGGCCCGACGCTTCTGTTCTCTACGGCAAGTTAAATACCGCAAAAATGCTGTGGCTTCTTTAGGATGTTTTGAAAACTTTGATATACCAAGCGACCAACCGCCCAAAGTCCCAACATGACGGCCTCCCGGACTCATTGGCAGAGGGGCCACATCAACTTTGCCGGCTAAGGGGCAATCGGGCGAGTTCAACAAAGCAAAAGCATAAGGCCAACTGCGCATAAACACAGCGTTACCAGATTGAAACACGCCTCTGGCTTCTTCCTCGGTGTATCCAAGCACACCGGACGGCGCTATAGTGCCAATCCATTTGCAGATCATATTCAGCATATGCCGGTTAGATTGCGTGTCGATTGCCAGCTTACCTTTATCGTCCATTATCCCGCCGCCTGCAGAACAAAACCATTCGACAACATTGACAGTCAGCCCTTCATAGGACTTTCCCTGAAACACATACCCCCACATCCTGGAATTGCCATTTGTGCGTTCTTTATTCTGAATGTCGACTGCTATTTTTTCTAAGTCATCCCAAGTCTTCGGGACGCTGTGACCATATTTCTCAAGCAGATCTCTGCGACAGTACAATATCCCTACGTCTATGTACCAAGGAATGGCGACCAACCGACCGTCAATCGTGTTATTTTCTATGCAAACTGGGAAAAATGCGAAAATCTCGTCTTCAAAGTGCTTTTTTAGGTCAACGAGATAATTCGCCAATATACCTGGCCAAGTAACGTCAATAATCAAGATATCAAGATCCTGGGACTCCGCTCGCAAAAGCTGCAAATACAAATTAAGCCGCTCGTTGCTTTCACTTGGCAGGGTGATTATTTCAACGTGATGGCCGGTTAAATCTTCCCACTCTTTTGCCGCTTGTTGGTACAGTTCCAACTCGCGTCCCTTACACCCGCAGGTTACTTTCAGGACAACCTCCTGGGTCTCATTATTGGCGTCGGTCTCATCAGCGACGTCTGATGGCGATTTGTCGTCTTTGCGTTCTGCGGCCGGTTGTTTATCAGATGGGTCGGCGCCGAAGGATTCGGCAGAAAATAAAGCCACAACACACAGCACCAACATCCTTAGACTTATTTTCATAGATTTTTTGTCCACAAATCGTGCCGAAGACATTCAAAACCTAATCAATTACTACACTAGAGCTTGCTTTATTTCAACTACAGAAAAGCCAATAATGAATAATGGCGCCGCCAAACGCCATGCTGCGTTAATATATCTTTTACATACGATCAAGCGCAGGGAAAGGAGGGCTTGAGCAAGACAAAGATGAGTCTTCTAGGAAAATTTGGGTCGACATCAAATTAATCGCGGCAAAGCTCAATGATACGCAGCAAAAGCTGCGGCTCGGAGGTCGAGAGGACCTCCTCGATTGTCAGTTCTGCGAACTGGTCTTGTTTAAAAATCTCCTCGGCAAACATGCTTCTGCATCAGACGAATCATTTCAATCTGAAATG
>JAIRYS010000035.1 GCA_031267535.1 Holosporales bacterium
AATATAGCATTTTTAGATAGAGTTTGGCAGAATTAATGAGCAAATCTGCTTTCCTCGGTTCAGAAAAAGTAATTAGTTAGCCCGAAATAATCGCACGATCTTTACTCGATTCGACCCGACACAAAAGCCCCCCCCCCCTTATAAAGGGGGAAATAAGGCTCTCATGTTAATATTAGTTTACCTTGTTCTCTGTACTCGATCTCTAACTTGATCTAAGAGATTTCTTAGCTTACGTTGCGAATTGTCGATCCGTTGAGTGAAAGCTGGATCTGTCTCCCTAATATCAAAACCAAGATCTTCAAATCCACCTTGCACAGAGTCAAACATCTGTGGCGTCATGCCATATTCACCAGTAAGCGCAAAAAGCATTTCCAGTAATACCGGCATCATAAGACTTTGCGGGGTTGACCAATTCATAATGGATATCAAAGCTGCATCCGGTACGTACTGAAACCGATCTCCTCTTCCTGTAACGCCGAATACAAAATCGGCCATACAGATTTCGTGAACACCTTTGCTTAACAGGAAACGACGCGTAGAACATACATCGCAGTGTGCTGCAAAAAACTCATTTTTCCCATCAGAGATTTGGCAGCCACTGGCCATTATTAATTCCAAGGGCCGCAAAGCAGCTTTAAGAAAACGACAAGTAATTTCTATCTCTGTGACAGTATTACGTGCGCGAGGCGACAAAAAATCCATGGGATCTTGACATTTAGTTGAGCTAGAAATAAGATAGGCCGTTCTAGGATCATAACCGAAAAACAGTTGGCTCGGAGGTAAAGTTGCTACTTTACGCCCGAAGGCACATAATTGTACCACTTTAACCTCACGGCTGCCGTCAAACACAGACGCAGTCGGATTGCTGGTCTGTAAAAAGGCTGACACTGCTTGAGTTTCTTCAACTATTTGAACCGAGCAAGCATATGTGCAAAAGTTTAAAAGAAATCCAGCTGGGGATGACTGTGGAATATCATTAATATCAAACTCTGGCGGCAAAATATCGCACATATTACCCATAGCCATTGCTATTCGCCTATCAAGGAGGACAACTACCTTGCTGCAACCCATATTTAAAGTGCATGCTTCTGCCATATTACGCAACTCTGCGAAGTGCGAATGGTCCGTTAATGGATCTTCACCTTTCGACACTGGCTCTTGTGGTAAGGTAACGATTACTACTCTACCCCGCATTAAATCTGCAGCTTTACCAAGATCTTGTAGAGTTTCAAATAAAACAGGACGCGGCCTAGAAGCCGAAGCGCCCAAACAATAAATAAACCCACAAACAAACAAGAACACTTTATAAAAAAAGCTACGCATAATCCTCCTCCATTATTTAGTTTTTTTAGACGAGGGCGGAATTACCCGCCCTCAAGATTTATGAACAATCTCGCTTCAGCTGACTAACCTTGTCTGAGATACAAGAGCTATCATATCGTCAATTTTTCTCATCAGCTTATCATATAGGCTGCCATTTTGATCTCGCAAGCCGTCCATCTGTTCAATTACTGCCCTGAATATATTTGGCGTAACGCCAGATTCCGCAGCAGCGCCTAATATAATGGACAACAGTTGTATAGAACAGCCACCTGGTCCATCAAAACCAAATATTGCCGGAACAATAAAAGAAGCGGCGCCAGGTATGTACTCTATATTCTCCGGAGCGACACGCTCTTGCCTTGTATGATCTCCACGTACACCAAACACAAAATCTGCCAAAGTGAAGGATTGCCGACCAGTCTGCCTCTGTGCGTTTCTGATACGGCAACTTGGGCAACTGCACCAGGCCGGATCTTGACCGCAACGGCCAACCACCATCAAGATAGGCTGATTAACCCGATCTAAGAATTTGTTTACACGTTTAGCGTCTTCCTGCAGTGAAGTCGAATCTCGATATTCTGGCTGCGACGTTAAACGTCTAGCTTCGCCATAACCGCCGGACAACACAATTGCCCCTGTCACCAGACTAAGAGCTGTTTTAGTTAATTTGCTCATATTTTTTCTCCTTTAACGATTGATTAACTGATTACACGTGTAGCGCAAAATTATACTTTTGTCAAATTATTTTTTTGCTTATCTTGGAATTATTGCTAGAATCGAAGTTATTCTGATTAGCGTATCTTGCGATAATCAGCTTAGAGTTTAAGATTACGCACATTTTTTTCGTATAAATTAATTGCAAGCCGTGTACTCGTTTCTACGGCTAAGATGATTGGATTGTACAAAATTAGCAAGCTGTTTGTTTACACGCTTGGATTTGTGCATAAATCAATTACTTTCATTGAATTCCAAGATTTAGAGCCGATTGCTTCTGGACAGGCGGATAATGATGCTATCCTTATCCCCTTAAGCTTATCAACACAAAACGCGCGTTTAAAATCTGTCCGTAAGCGAAAGGATTGTTAAATCTTGATCACTTTGGTATAAGCTGAGGCAGGTGTTCGCGTTAGGTAATATTAAGAGTATGTCAGAGCCTAATTACAAGAATATACAGGATGTGTTCCTGAACGCAGCGCGTAAAGACAAAGTGATTGTTAATATATTCCTGACCAGCGGTGTAAGGCTTCAAGGGAAAGTGGTATCTTTTGATAACTTTTCGCTTATGTTTAGACGAGATACCCATAATGTCTTAGTGTACAAGCACGCTATCGCAACGATAATACCGCAGGGGGTCTTGGATATGCATGATGGATCGCGGCCCCAGTCAGGCAAGACTGAGGCAATTAGCGAAGTCGCAGACTCAGACAATGACGGCGATTCATGATAAAGGTTAAAGTAAACAGTGAGGAACGTATGCAGGGTATAGTATCTGTGGATAGAGAGGGACTGCTGTTTGCCGGAGCATTTGCTCTTGCGGCATTGCTTGGCTCTATGCTAAGCGCGCATTTAGGGTGGATTGGCGCGCTGTTGACCATTGGATGTTTAGGTTTTTTCCGCGATCCAGCCCGAGTTGTACCAGATGTTCCCAATGGCGTCATAAGCCCGGCTGATGGCACTGTTTTGTCTGTTACGACGTGTAACAGTCCAAGCGAATTGGGGCTCGATTATGATAAATGCCAAAAAATTAGCATATTTATGAGCTTATTCGATGTGCACATCAATCGGTCACCCATCAAAGGCGCAATCCAAAGAATAGTGTACGTACCCGGCAAATTTGTTAATGCTTCCCTTGACAAAGCCAGCGAGCTCAACGAACGTCAGGCGATTATACTAAAAACCGACAGAGGGTTAAACGTAGCCTTCGTTCAAATTGCCGGTTTGATTGGACGGCGCATACGATGCGACGTAAAGGAAGGCGAAACGCTTAAGGCGGGACAAAAAGTCGGCATGATACGCTTCGGCAGCCGAGTTGACGTCTATTTGCCTGTAAAGGCCGAGGTTACTGTGCTGGAAGGGCAAACTACTGTCGCGGGCGAGACCATTCTTGGGACAATCTAACTGACAATGGACAACGCCAACGAATCCTTAAAAAGGCGGAAGAAGTTGCGTAGGAAACCTTTAGCGTTTGTGCCAGTAAGTCGCATTGTACCGAATACAATCACCTTGATATCTTTGTGCCTTGGGTTTAGTTCGATCAGATTCGCCCTTGCCGCAGGGTGGAAGTATTCAGTTGCCTGTATTATTGGCGCCGCCATTTTGGACGGTACTGATGGACGTGTTGCGCGCTTGCTAAATTCCTCAAGCCAACTTGGGGCAGAGCTTGATTCTTTGGCAGATTTTGTGGCATTTGGCGCTTCTCCGGCTTTAGTTCTATACCTGTTTTCTGTCAACGCCAGCGGAGCGTACGGTTGGGTTGTGTGCCTTTTTTATTTGGTATGCAGTATCCTACGCTTGGCGAGATTCAATATTCAAACACTAGACGCTGCAACGCCGTCCTGGGAGAAGAAATTTTTTACCGGGGTCCCAATAACATTCGCCGCCATTATAGCCGTAGTTCCAATTATGCTGGAGTTTGAATGCAGCTTGGGTCTATTTAATCATCCTTTATTCTGTTCGGTTTTTATGCTGTTGTCCGGCTCTTTAATGATAAGCCGCATCAAAACCTTCAGCTTCAAAACCATCCAGATACCGCACAAATTCATGCTGCCTGTAATGCTGATTGCAGGGTTTGTTGTTGCTGTTTTTGTGACTATACCTTGGCTGACTATGCTGATTATTGTGGCGGCGTACTTATTGATGATCCCGATAAGCGTGAATCGGCACCGTAAATTAGCCGCAGCTTCAGAAGTATCTATTTGAAGTAGTAGTTATTACTCTGTGGTGCCCAGGGACGGAATTGAACCGCCGACACGAGGATTTTCAGTCCTCTGCTCTACCAACTGAGCTACCTGGGCTTAAACGCGAGTTGACTCTAGATTATTTATGATACGTTGTCTAGGCTTCACGGCTTGGCAACAACTAAAGAGCTAGATTGCTTGGCTCCATAATCGTATCACTAAGTGCCTAAATATCTATTTGGATATGGCTGCGCCGATCGTCGTCCCATCATCAAAATAGTGAAGAGAGGAGAGGTTAACGCGATTTAGTACAAAGTAGCAACTCTTTCACAGCTCTGCGTTAAAGCCGCATAAAAACAACGGTTCTGACGTAAAATCTCTACTGTTGCGGCAGGTGAACCACTATTCCATCCAGCTCACTTGTTATCCTTACCTGACATCCCATGCGAGATGTAGGTTTGGCATTCCATACCATATCCAAAAGGCTTTCTTCAGCCTCCTCCGGCTTAGGAAGCTTGTCTGACCACTGCTCGTCTATCACTACATGACAGTGCCCACACGCCAAATTGCCTCCACATGGTCCGCTGAGGCCAATATTGTTATCTTCGGCCGCCTGCAGAATTGTAGTACCGACGGAGACTTCTGCAGCAATAACGCCTCCATCTGCTTTGACGAAATTTATTTTAGGCATAACTTTGATTGCACTTAACTATGCGCAGAACGACATTCCACAGCCGCAACAGCCTGTTTGATTAGGATTATCAAACTTAAATTCAGCCCTAACGCCGCTGTCCACATAATCTACAATCGATCCGGCGATTAATGGTAGAGCGTCAATAGGTATTGAAACCTTCAGTTCTCCACAGGAAAACAACACGCCGTCTGGTATATCTTGGCAGACCTCGACGTCATAAGTAAGTCCTTTGCAACCGCCATGTCTTACCCCAACGACCACGCATTTGCCTTTCTGGGTTTTCAACATACTAATCATGCGGTCTTTGGCCGCTTCAGTCAGCGTTAATGGCGTTTCTGTAGTCATTTTTTGTTTATTCCAAATTTCCTTTTCAGTGTAGCACTGTTTTATTATCTGTCCATGCTTTCGCCGATAATCAGCAACCGCTGCGCTTAGCGCTTCCTCAGCCAACACTGAGCAATGCAGCTTGATTTTCGGTAAAGACAAGGCCTCCGCAATGTCTGAGTTTTTTACATCATCAATATCTTCAAGCCTTTTGCCTTTGATCAGCTGAGTCAAAAGCGAACTTGACGCAATCGCGGAACCACACCCAAAGGTTTTAAATTTTGCGTCTTCAATCACTTCATTTTTGACCAAGATCTGTAGACGTAGAACGTCCCCACATGCCGCTGTTCCGCTTGTCCCTGTTCCTACGTTTGGGTCGGTTTCGTCAAGTTCCCCGACGTTTTGCGGATTGCTATAGTGTTCAAGCAAAACTGCGCTGTAATTTTTCCTCATAAGGGCTCTTATTACTCAGAAATTCCTCTATGTCGGCGCCACAGGCCTGCAGCTTTCCTACCGCATTCTCGTACCCGCGCACAAGATGGTAAGTGCGATCTATGACAGTAGTACCGTCGGCTGCCAGCCCGGCCAATACCAATCCAAAGGAGGCTCTTAAGTCGGTCGCCATGACAGGGGCCCCTTGTAATTTTCTAACGCCTTTGATTACCGCTTTAGTGCCTTTTAAGGTGATATCTGCCCCCATGCGGCACAACTCTGGAACATGCAGAAATCGATTTTCCCAAATATTCTCTGTTACCACTGACGTTCCTTTGGTGACGCACATAAGAGCCATAATCTGAGCCTGAAGATCCGTAGGGAATCCGGGAAACGGCTCTGTGGATACGCTGACTGGATAAAGTTTATCAGCGCTTACCATCAGACCCAGCTCTGTTTTTTTAATACTTATGCCGGCTTGCTCAAATACGTCAGCTGTACCCAACATAAGGGCGCCAAGCCCTTCGCCGATCAGCTCGATTTCCCCGCGAGTAATGGCCGCCGCGATAGCGTAGGTTCCTGTTTCTATGCGGTCATATATGATTTTGTGCTTTGTCCCATGAAGTTTATCGACGCCTTCAATTGTAATCTTTTGCGTTCCCTGTCCATGTATCCTGGCTCCCATGCTGTTTAGGCATTTAGCCAAATCAACGACCTCCGGTTCACAGGCCGCATTGACAATAGTCGTTATTCCCTTAGCAAGCACAGCGGCCATCATGATGTTTTCCGTGCCGGTGACGGTTGGAACATCAAAATTTATTGCCCCTCCCTTAAGGCCGTTAGGAGCTTTAGCGGTGATATATCCATCTTGCAGATCAATCTCCGCCCCCAGTGTTTGCAATCCCCTTATATGCAGATTAATTGGTCGTACGCCAATGGCGCACCCGCCAGGCAAAGATACTTTTGCTTGTCCAGCCCTTGCAAGCAGGGGTCCCAAAACGAGTACCGAAGCCCTCATTTTCTTAACGAGATCATACGCAGCGGTGGTGGAGCAAATGTCTTTGGCAGTAAGCTTCATACTGCTGCCGCTGCAATCTACGCTAACCCCTAGTATACCAAGCAAATTCGACATCGTTCTAACGTCGGCGAGCGCAGGCGCGTTATCCAGCGCGATTGGTTCATCGGTAAGTAAGCTCGCGACCATAAGCGGCAAAGCTGCATTTTTTGCCCCTGATATATTTATTTTGCCTTTGAGGGGTATTCCACCTTTGTTAATTTTGATTTTTAGCAAATTTAAGTCTTCGTTTAGGCCAAACGCTCCGCGGGCAGGATAACCTCTAATTGGCGCTATTGCAAGAAAAACAGCTAGGCGGCAGCTAACGGCTACAGTGAATTATAAAACGTCAGATATCAATACGCTTAGATTGCGCGTTTTGCTTGCCTTCACAAGACGTCAATTTTTCTTCTAAAAGCACTCGGCGACTTTGATATTATAAACGGAGTGTTCAAAAACATTAATCGAAGGCGAGGACGCATACATCCAGCCGCTAAATGCCGGCTCTTCACTTCTCGGTTTGATTTCAGCAGTTTCAGCCGCGGCTTCTGTGGGCTTTTTATCAAAAATCTCTAAATAAACTACAGATTCCGGAGGAAACTCAGGTGTATTTTTTAATGCTTTTTTAAGTATGAGCTTTAAACGACCGAAAAATACCGGCTCGCTTGTGCTGATTTCAACTTTATGAGTACGTCCGCTGGTTCTGTCCAAAATTAGCAGGCTAGCATGATTAACTTGAGTGTATTTAACAGTGTCAAAGTGCTGCGTACTTTCAGCTGTCGCCGACTGTCCAATGAACAGTATAAGCAGCGTCAAACAGCGGATCGTTTGCGTTATACCGTTAAGTAAAGTAGTTTTAGCCCCCTGCTTTTTTCTCTGAACCATTTGTGGACAACAAAAACTTGCCTATAAGCGACTCTAGGCTTAGACTGCTTTGCGTTCTGGTAATTTCTTCCCCAGGCTTGAGAAACTCTTCGTCAGATCCGGGATCTAGATTTAGATACTTACCACCCAAAAGCCCTTCTGAGTCAATCTTGACGACTGTGTCCTTTGGCAACTTAACATTGTTTTTTACTGAGATGGCGACTTTGGCCAAATAGCTCTCGGAATCTAAGCTTATATCGACAACACTGCCGATCTTTATGCCGCCAAGTCGCACTTCGCTGCCTTCGTCAATTCCGCTGATGTTGTCGAACTTGGCGTACAAAATGTATCCATCTTCTTGATTTAGCTTTGAATAGTTAAATGCATAAGCGGCGAACAGGGCAGTTATAACAATTACTGCAAAACCGATAAGACTTTCAAAAGCTCTGCTGTTTTCCATATTAAAATCTATCAGAATTACCCATTCTATGTAGCATGATACACCGATAAAGTTAAATATATTACTAAACAAAAAATAAGAGCTGACATTTTAGCGACTATATGCATATAAAACATTGTAAATTAAGCAAACATAAACAATTGAGGCTGATTTGCGCGCCTTGAAGGAGTTAGAAATTATTTGGGAAAATCAAAAGAAGACCTAAGCGAACGTTTAAATAAATTAGAGCGGTCTATAAAGTCCGCCAAAGATGACAACAACCCTTCGCTTTTAGAGCATAAAAAACAAATCAAATCCGCTTTAATGCATTGTGGGATTGAGCTGTTTTCCTGTGTATTAGCTGGGCTTTTGTTTGGCCTTTTAGTGGACAAGTATTTCAAAACTAAGCCTTTATTTATTATCGTTGGATTTATGCTGGGCGTAGCTGCCGCATTTTATAACATCATAAAATTGGTGCGTAAGTGATTTTGTGATAATATGATCATGCGAGGTTCTACACAAATTAGATGAATCCTTTACATCAGTTCGAGATAAAGCCGATTCTGGACATATCTGCCAAGGGCGTCAGTTTTGCATTCACTAACTCGTCCTTGGCAGTTCTGCTTAGTTGTTCCATTTTTGTTATTTTGATGTTTTTGTGCACCGGCAAAAGACAGCTGATTCCTTCGCGAGCTCAAGCCTTTGCCGAATTTGCTTACCAAGCGATATCATCCATGGTAGATGAAAATATCGGGGAAAATGGTCGTCAGTTTTTCCCGTTCGTTTTCTCGTTGTTCTTTTTTATTCTGGCCGGCAATATGTTTGGCTTAATCCCTTATTGTTTTACTTTCACAAGTCACATTATCGCAACGTTTGCCCTTGCTATGATCGCGTTTTTATTGGTCACGATTTACGGTTTTATTAAGCATGGTTTGCATTTTTTAAGTTATTTTGTGCCGAAAGGGGTGCCGCTGGTCTGTGGCTTGCTTTTGATGCCTATCGAGTTGTTTTCCTATCTTTCTCGACCAATCAGCCTTTCGATTCGGTTATTCGCCAACATGATGGCTGGGCATACGATGCTTAAAGTATTTGCCGGATTTTCAGCGCTAATGGGATTTTGGGGTATTGCGCCTTTGGTGGTTAGTGTAGTTCTTACTGGATTTGAGTTGCTGGTTGCGGTATTACAAGCGTACGTGTTTACCGTACTGACTTGTCTGTATTTGCATGACGCGGTTTATTTACACTAGGGATTTAAAGTAGGTTTTTAAGAGGATAAAAAGAAATGGAAACTGAAGCGGCTAGGATGATAAGTGCGGCTGTTGCGCTTTTTGCGTTGTTTGGCGTTGGGCTTAGCATGGGCAATATATTTTCGACATGGCTGTCGTCGATTGCTAAGAATCCATCGGCTAAGGATGATTTGTTCCCGGTTGGAGTTTTGGGATTCGCGCTGACTGAAGCAATCGCTTTGTTTGCCTTGCTTATATCGTTCTTGATTCTGTTCAAGTAGCAGGAATCAAAGTAGAATGCCGCAGCTTGATTTTACTACCTTTCCATCTCAGATATTCTGGATTGTAGTTGGATTTGGTCTGTTTTATGTGGCAACGTCTCGTATAATCTTGCCAAAGATCGGCTCAGCACTTGAAGATAGACAAAAATATGTTGCTGATTTTTTGAATAAAGCAACGCAACTTAAAGACCAGGCCGGTGAGATTAAACGAAACTCTAAGAATCTGCTCGAAGAAATTGAAGTGCAAGAAAAGACGGAAATAGAACAGGCTATGTTGGCGGCGCGAGGTCAGCTTGACGCTCATAAAAAACGCATAGAAGGCGAATATGCGAAGAAATATGCCGAACTCGTGGAAAAAACATCTAAAGATACTGAGGTGGCGTCAACTGCGTTATCAAACGAAGCTTTGGTGATAGCTGACGATTTCGTAAATCGCCATAAATCAGCGGATTTAAATGGCGTTTTCTGTAAGGAGTAAATCTTGTTTTCCGATACAAGCGCTTGGGTGCTGATTTCGTTTTTGGTGTTTGTGGGGGCTTTCGGCAAGAAGCTATGGTCTGCTGTGGCTGGTCAACTGGACGCATATATTGAAAAAGCCAAATCACATATTGCCGAAGCCGAGAATCTTAAGCTTGAAGCAGCAGAATTGCTTCGCGCTGCTGAAGATCATCAAAAAGCAATAGACGCGGAAGTTAGCAGAATAAAAGAAGCTGCACAGAAAGAAATTGCCGCCATAGAAGCAGCCGGTAAAAAATCCTTGGCAGACTTATCTGCAAGGTACGAAGAGAAGTTAAATAGTCGCATCAATGACGAGGTCGCGCGTCAAAGGCAAAAGCTTATGGAAAGCGCTTTTGATTCAATTGCGAACGAAATCGTGAAAAAAGTTCGTCAGAATCCAAAGGATTTTGATTTTTCTCTGTCGAACAATGATTGGTCAATAATTGCAAAAGAGGTGAATGCTCATGAAATACAATAAAATTACATATGTATGTGTTGCGGCGGCTTTTGGTTTATCGGTACAGCAGCGGGTTCCTGCCTATGCGGATTGCAACGCAAAGGATGCCTGTTGTTGCAAAAAATCAAAGTGCGAATGCAAAGGCCCAAAGCATAAGTGGGGTAAAAATTTTCACAAAAGGAACTTTAAAGCGGTCGTAAAAGGCGGAAACTGCGCGATTTACGCTTTAGAGGCCTTAAAATTTAAGCCTTACGATGAGCTGAGCTTATGGGATAAGGATTATCTTAATAAAAATTCCAAAGTCGCAGATCTGCTGAGAAAGTTTATTGATAATCAACACGCTAACTCTGTTAAGCAGCTTTATCTTGAGACCAACAAAAAGGACGAGGTGATAAAAATTTTGGAAAAGGCCGGCTTTAAGCCCGTTGAGTGCGGCCAAGACGACCATCGTTGCCATAAAAAACGCCACCATGAATGCTGCAAGCAGTGTTACGTTCATGACGACGGCGGCGCAGTTAGGATTATAACCTTTAAACATGACAAAGATTCAAAGGCCAAGATCGTCATGAAAAAGTTGGCGCTTTTCAACAACGATGGCGTGGCTTGGGATAATGTGGCCTTTGTTGTATCGGACGGAGGCGCGCCTATGCCAAAGTCGTTTAAGGATGGTATGCGCGACTTAGGCAACGACGACGAGGACTCTAACTTTGGTTGGCGAGAGATGATTTTCCAGGAGTCCGTAACCAAGCTTGAAGATTGATGTCTGGTTGCTGCAAGCCAGAGTGGGTAAAGGTCAAGTCGATCAATTCTCTGCAATGTGGCCAAACCAGCAGCGTTGTCCACAAGTTGGGTCTTTATACGGTTTGTGAAGAGGCAGCATGCCCTAATATTGGCGAGTGTTGGCGCAAAAAGCACGCAGCTTTCATGATTATGGGTGACAGTTGCACGCGGAACTGCTTGTTTTGCAATGTAAAGCGCTCTCATACGCCGCCGCCCTTAGACGAGAACGAACCTAAACGTGTTGCGGAAGCCGTTTGTGAATTGCGCCTCAAACACGTGGTGATCACTTCTGTAACTCGCGATGATCTTAAAGATGGCGGCGCCGCGCATTTTGCCAAAACAATTACCGAAATAAAAAAGGCCTCGCCGTCAACCACAATAGAAGCGCTAACGCCGGACTTTATCGGTAAAGCTGACTCGTTCAAAGTTATAGTCGATGCCGGCCCGGATGTGTTTAATCATAATATCGAGACGGTTCCACGTTTGTATCCAGTAGTAAGGCCGCAAGGTCGGTATTTTGCTGCATTAAAGCTTCTTGCTTCTGTCGGGGATTACAGCAGCCAAGTGTTTACCAAATCCGGTATAATGGTTGGTTTGGGCGAAACGAACGCCGAGCTTTTTCAAGTTATGGACGATCTTCGCTATGCCGGGGTAAGTTTTCTTACTATAGGACAGTATCTGCGTCCGTCCTTGAAGAATTCAGCAGTTGACAGATTTGTTACGCCGGAAGAGTTCAAGGAATACGAAAAAGCCGCCTATAAAAAAGGATTTTTGATGGTCGCGAGCTCAGCCTTGACCAGGTCGTCATATAACGCCGGCGCTGATTTTGTAAGACTGCGGCTGGTGGCTGAAGCCGATTGCAAAAATACAACCAAAATTAGAACGGTTACAAATTCCTAGGTAATTGGCCGGATGAATGCCAATGTTTCCTCGGCATGATGGTTGGCAAAGCCTTTACAGCAGTTGTTTTTTAGAATATTGTGCCTTGCTGGAAGGTCCCCATCGTCTAGCGGTTAGGACGTCGCCCTTTCAAGGCGGCAACACGGGTTCGATTCCCGTTGGGGACGCCATTTTTTCTGTACAGCAAGGGCTGTCTTAAGTGCATATAGAATCAATTAAATTCCCTGTCGTAAACCCAGGTGCAGATTTTCACGTTATGCTGAAAGATAATCTGCCAAAAATCAGCGACAATTCCATTCTGGCTATAACATCCAAAATTGTTAGCCTTTTCGAATCGCGCGTTATTGCAAAAAAAGACGTAGAAGCCAAAGTCGATCTGATAAAGCGGGAAAGCGATTTTTACATAAAAACCAGCCGAGATAACCCTATGTTTATCACCATAAAGCATGGGATGCTTATACCTGCGTCTGGTATAGACGAATCCAACGGCAATGATTGCTATGTGCTGTATCCGCTCAATCCATTCAGCTCAGCTGAACGAATCTGGCGGTATGTTAAAGAGCTTTTTGAGATAAAAAACCTCGGCGTAGTTATAACAGATAGCCACACCACCCCGATGCGTAGAGGCGTAACCGGCATAGCCCTGAGCTGGTGCGGGCTTGAGGCAACCAGAAACTGCATAGGTCGGCGCGATATATTTAAGAACAGACTGCAATACACTCATGTCAACAATGTTGATGCGCTTGCTGCCGCTGCGGTATTTACCATGGGCGAAACGGACGAACAAACCCCTGTGTCAATCATTACTGACGCCCCCAATATAACTTTTACCCAAGCTCCACCCTCTAAAAACGAAATAAATGATTTTATGATTAGTCTGGAAGAAGATCTTTATGGCCCTATACTTAACCAGGTAAACTGGATTAAAGGCGGCGGCGGGTCAGTTTGATGAAGCGTTCAGTTGTTCATGTCAGCCTAGGGACAAATGTTGGCAATCGATTGGATAACCTAAGGATGGCCGTTGTCAAAATCGGCAAAAGATGCCTTTCAAATATCAAAACGTCTGTTGTTCTGGAAACCCCGGCGATACTGCTGCCGGGCTCGCCAAAGTCTTGGGACAGGCCATTTTTGAATATGGTCATAAGAGGCGAAACCCAACTCACTCCGTATCTGCTTATGGATCAGCTGAAGCAAATAGAGGCAGAACTGGGCAGGCCAATCCAGCATGAGAAATGGAGTCCTAGAACAATAGACCTAGATATACTTTTATGGGGAGATGAGATTATTGAAACCCCAAATCTGACAATACCGCATAAAGAATTATTAAATCGGCCGTTTCTTTTGCATTTGATGGCGCTACTTGACCCCAAAGCGACGCATCTCGGCAAAGATGGCCATACAACGATGGCAGACCTGGCCGATAAGTGCGCAGACCTGTCGTCCTTATTTACCCATGGTTTTGTCCTGTTTCCCAAGCTGGTCGGGGTAGTCAATATTACGCCCGACTCCTTTTCCGATGGCGGCCGGCATTTTAAAGCTGAAGAAGCGATAGACCATGCGATTCGCTTGGTTAACCAAGGGGCTGCGGTAATAGAACTTGGGCCGCAATCGCTTAGAGTTGGGGCCGAGCTGTTGGACGGCTGTCAGGAATGGGCGAGGCTAGAGCCAGTTCTTGCTGGAATCGAGGACTTTCAGAAACAAGCGCAATACAGAATATGCGTCAGCATAGAAACGCCGTCCCCCGCGATTGTACAAAAAGTTACAAAGAGAGGGCCAATATATTGGATAAACGATGTTATCGGCAAATGGGACAACCATACGCTTAAATCCATAGCGGAAAGCGGAGGTAAAATCGTCTCTATGCACTCGCTGGATGTTCCGCCTAAAAAAGAACATACGATTAAGGGCGATGTGGTTGAGCATGTTAACGCTTGGGCCGGGAAAACCTGCAAAACGCTATGCAGCAACGGATTTACCAAGGATCAAATTATCTTTGACCCAGGGATTGGGTTTGGGAAAAACTGCTATCAAAATCTGGAGCTTCTAAGAAACGCAAACGCGCTTAAGCAAACAGGCTGCGAGGTAATGATAGGGCATTCACGTAAATCATATCTCAGCGCTATAACAAAACTTCCGCCCGCCGAACGCGATCTTGAAACAATTGCGGTCAGTTCAGTACTTGCCGAAAGCGAGGCTGATTACTTGCGTGTTCATAATGTTGCCGATCACCAAAGATTTTTGACTGCTCGCGCTTTAGCAATACCGTAGACTGCCTTCGCCAATCATTGCGCGCCAGACGCCCTCAGCCTTTCTTTTACTTGCTGTTTTTCTTCTTCAAATGATTGAGATTCTTGCACAGAGATATTTTGAAGCTTCAAGTACCCCCTGTGATCAAACAAGGCATTTCCGCCTTTTGAGCACCCACACAAAACGCACGCGACGGCCAGCCACATCGGCGGCTTAAGATTAATCATGGCTTTAAGCTTCGCCTTCCACATCCATAAGGCAAGCCTCAACGGCTTTCTCGGGTGAGATTCCGGTTTCAAGCACCATGTTAAAAGCCGGCACAAACCTATCGCATTCAATCAGCGCCGTATCGATCATTTTTTCAAGCACTTCAGCGTAAGCAGATTCTTCCTGAATTACATTAGAGACAGAAAACGTCACCATGCGCTGAGATAATATCAAGTCAAAATGTCCAAACCACAGCTTTTCGTTCATGACGGCAACCAATTCTGTGATTTCTTTCAGTTTGTTATCCTCAAACTTGGTAGACATGTCGCAATAGCAGTGCATGATGCGTCTGTCTCTGTTCCATGAAAAACCTAGGGTGTAGTTGCCACAATGTCCTGACATGGCGGCGCATATCCGACTGTCAAAACGCTTATGCTTACAGTCCCACTGTGTAAACATGGTCTCGAGCATCTCGATAGGCGTATAGGTGCAGTAAGTCATAATCTTTACTCGCTCATGCCGCTGGCGATATGCTAAACTGACCGCCAATCAATGTAAAGCCAATCTGAAACCCTTGCAGTATGAAAGTCACATTCGATGCATATTTGACCTAACGCTGCCGGCGCTTACTGCTTTTCTTAAAGACAATGGAGTGGAAAAATTTCGAGCCAATCAGATTTGGAATTGGCTGTATGTCCAAGGCCAATTTGACTTTAATCAAATGGTAAATTTACCCAGTTCTTTACGGGATTTCTTGCAAGATCAATTATCGTGCGAACTGCCAAGGCTGATCAAAGAGCTTACGTCCGCCGACGGGACGAAAAAATGGCTGTTCGAAACGCCGGATAGCAAAAGTTTTGAAACTGTTTTTATTCCAGATAAAGCTCGAGGAACGCTTTGCGTTTCAAGCCAGATTGGTTGCTTTGTCGGCTGCAAATTCTGCCGCACTGGCGCCCAAGGCTTTGAGCGAAATCTCACCTCTGGCGAGATCGTCGGTCAGGCACTGTTCGTCAAGAAAATCCTCAGCGAATGGCCAACCAATCCCCATAACAAAAAAATTACCAACTTAGTATTTATGGGTATGGGCGAGCCGTTGTTTAACTATAACAGTGTATGTACAGCCATAAGCGTACTTACCCATCAGGAAGGTTTGGCCTTTTCAAGACACGGCATCACCGTATCAACATCCGGCATAACGGATAAAATCCTGCCACTAGCGCAAGATACTGGCGTTAATTTGGCCATATCGTTACACAGCGCAGATGAAGACAAAAGGTCGCGCCTGATGCCAATTAATCAAACTTTTAGGTTGGCTGAACTTCTTGTTGCCGTAAAAAAATATCCAGGGGCTAGCAGAACCGAGCGAGTAACTTTCGAATATATTATGCTTAAAGATTTTAATGACTCTGAAGCTGATGCGCTGTTACTGGCACGCGCGATAAAGGGCGTCCGCGCAAAAGTGAATCTCATTCCCTTTAATCCTTGGAAAGGAAGCGACTTAAAACCTTCCAGTCCAAACGTCATTCAAAGCTTTGCAAAAATTCTTCGTAAAGCTGGATACATATGTACAATCCGTGACAGCCGTGGACGGGATATAATGGCCGCTTGCGGTCAACTTAAAAGCGTTTAGATAAATTAAATGACTTATCTAAATGCAATTAGCGTTACCCTTTATAATACCTTAAATTTCTTCCGGCAGCATGACTGCAATGTTTTTATTTATTGATTGCTAATGTAACGGCGATATATGTTGAATGGAAGGTTGCAGTATGAGTAAAACGGCAATTGCCTTGGTTTTTGTGTGTAAATTCTCAGTCTGTGCGGTTTGCTTATGGGCTTTGGGATTTTTTGTTTTTCTGCTGAACGTGCCGACCAAACAGCCAGATCTTCAGGCGCTGCTAGCCAAGCGAACAGAGCCAATCGATGCGATTGTGGTCCTTACCGGAGGCAGATCTCGGACTAAATGCGCCATAGATCTTTTGGAAAAGCAGTACGCGTCGAATCTTTTTGTTTCCGGGGTTAACAAGTGCGTGTCGTTGCAAGACCTTTCGGTACATATGCATGACAGGGATTTTTCTTACTGCAAAACCTCGCTTGGATATAAGGCGCAGGATACTGTCGGAAACGCCCATGAAATTAAACAGTTTTTACAAGAGCGTGGGTTCAAATCTTTAATATTGGTGACGTCTGACTATCACATGTTAAGGAGCTTGATTTTGTTCCGCTATGCGGAGATAAACGCTGAGATCATTCCATATCCAGTGTTTTCCAGAAAACGCAAAGGGAAATGGCTGATTTTGGCCTTAAGAGAGTACAACGCAATCGTGTGCTTGATTCCGTCAATATTGTTAAAAAGAAAGCGGTAAATGTCGTTAAAGGTTACTCAGGCAGATAATATCAGAACGCTAAGCTCCATCCTGCCTTGGATAAGGTCGTTAATTTTTAATGCCGGGCTTTACCTGTTGTTGTCTGTTTCGTTCATAACGGCGCGCTTTTTTGTTAAGCGAGATACCGAGATCATTCATGCATTCTTTGTAAAATTAAACCAAAGAATTCATCGATGGTTTTGCTTTTGTATAGGTGTTAGCCTTAAGGTTTATGACAAGGAAAATATTCTCGCAGAGCCTGCAATATATGCTATCAGGCACGAGTCCGCTTGGGAGACCCTGGCATTTATGTCAATTGTTCCAAGGGCGTGCTTTGTGCTTAAGGCTGAGCTTGCTTACGTGCCGCTTTTTGGGGAAATCATCAAAAGGCTTAAAATGATTGCGATAAACAGAAAAGACGGCCTACGCGCTATACCTGTTATGACCAAGCAAGCCGCAGACAGGCTGCAAAAGCAGTTTAACGTAATGATTTTTCCAGAAGGAACCCGCATGGCGTCTGGTCAGTTCAGCAAATTGCATGCTGGGGTATATGCCATATACAAAGAGTCCGGCGCTAAGGTAGTTCCGGTTGCGTTGAACTCCGGCAAAGTTTGGCCTAGGCGTGTTTTTACCAAATACCCCGGTTGCATAAAAGTAAAGTTTATGCCCTATATTGCGCCGGGTCTTGGTAAAACGGAATTCATGTTGCTTTTAGAGGAAAGAATAAAGTTAGGAACCATGTCGCTTTATGAATAATATAAGGATTTTTATAGACGGCGCTTGTAAAGGTAATCCTGGCGTCGGGGGGTGGGCGGCTATTATGGATATAAACGGTCAGGAGAAAGTTATTTCTGGTCGAGAACCCGACACCACCAACAACAGGATGGAACTGACCGCCGCCATAGAAGCCCTGCGTTGTATAAAACAGCCGGCGTCAGTTGAAATATACACAGACAGTCAGTACGTTCGCCTGGGAATAACACAGTGGGTGCAAGATTGGAAAAAAAATAACTGGAAAACTTCAGGCAAAACTTCAGTAAAAAACAAAGACCTGTGGGAACAACTGGATGCTTTGTGCCAACACAAAGATATCACTTGGAACTGGGTTAAAGGGCACGCCGGCAGTAAAGGAAACGAAAAAGCCGATAGACTTGCCAGCCAGGCTTGCGCAAGCGTTCCATCAAAGCCCGGCTGAAAATTTATGTGGTTTACTACAAGAAATTAGCCGTCTAGATCGGACATAGATTCCATTATAACTAACCTAAAGGCATTCAGAGAGTCTCGCAATCTTGAAGAGTTTATCTTTAACCAAAAACTGCCGCTGTCCATAATCTTAGTTGTTTGCACGCCATCAAATATTCCTTTGTCAGATGTGTCTAATAATGCTCTCATAGGCACTTGATGGGTGATTAATACCGCATACAAACTAAAAGGAGCGGTACACAAACGTATAATATCCCTTGTAAATACATCAGATGTCGTACCCAGTAAGGAAAATAAAATACAATAAGCTATGAAAGCGCCGCTTTCTCCATCGTGCTCAAATCCTACAGGATTCGACGCAAATATGCTAAACAGCTGCGCGATCTCTGGATCATCTCTGGAACGTCCAATTAGTTTAGGGATGTCGATATCACGAGCTGCTATGATATCCTTGTTTACAATTCTCCGTTCTGCGAACGCTTGTTCAGCAGCTGTAATAAACAAACTGGCAGTTTGTCTGCATCTGGATGCTGGACTTTGAAGTACCAATATCGGACTATCGGAATCTCCTATTTCTTCTGAAAACTCTCCATACAATGACTGTGCGTATATAACAGCTTGATCTGGGATAACATCGGACTCGATCTGGTATCCTTGAACAATCCCTCGCATGCTTTCTTGTGTTGGAGCATGGCGAGAGACAAGCAAATCAATTGAAACTGTGAATCGGTCTAGGCATTTAAAAGCTTGCGCTAAGAACGCAAGCGCTGGGGGGGTAAAATTGGCAAGAACGCCTCTGTATACAGGTTCTACCTCTCGTGTTGCCCGTTTAGGCGGTGGGGTAAATGCTGAACGCTCGCTCCTTACAAGGTGGCCGGCACTATTTGGTCTAGGAAGCAATACGGGTTGGGACTCATATGCACCGTGAACATGAACCAAAGCGACCTTAAGTACATCACTGCGAGGAAGTCTACGCGTCGACTGCGCATCCCAGCAAATAGCTAAAGAAGAGAAAACGGCCAAGCTTATAAGATTCTTGCGCATAATTTACCTCGCAAAACATACAACAATGTAATTATGGCGGATCTTGATTAAAAGATAAATAAAATTTTATTAATTTTTTAAGTTAACGTGAAAAATTTAGGATCAGTCGTACCAAAATATAAAATTGCTAAGTTTTGTATTTACAATCATAGTGTCATAATATTCTTTTAAAGTTTTTATGAGGAAATGATGGTGTCTGTTCAGACATATGGACTGAATTCAGTTGATTATTGTGTCCTTGGTTTTATGGCGTTGTCCGGGATAATTGGCTTTGTTCGCGGCTTCGTGCTTGAGTTTTTTAGCATTTGCGCCTGGGCATTGGCCTTTGTTGGGGCCAAATTGATGTTTCCGCACGCCAATAAATTTCTGGCCGAATATATCGCTAATGAAGTTTTGTTGTGCGCTACCTGCTGGTTTGTATCCTATGCGTGCTCCTTTGTAGTATTAACCGTGATAAAGCATTTGGCCGCTATAGCAGTCAAGGGAAGCCATCTGTCAAGCCTGGACCGGCTTATAGGATTCCCCTTTGGCGTAGTGCGTGGCTTTTTCATAATAATCGCATGTTTGTTTGTGTTTTTACTTTTCTCACTGGAAAATGTGCCAGATTGTTTAGGCCAGTCGCGTTGTTATCCGTTCTTTAATACCATGGTTCACACGGTTTTCCGTTATCTTGACATAAGCTTAGATGCCTTGAGGGAAAAAACAGCTGACGTGAAAACTAAAGTAACCGAGTCAGACTGGTCTCATGAAGCGCAGGAAGCCGAGAGGCAGGTCGAGGTTCTTTCTAACCCAATTCCTAAACAAACGGATGAATAGCGTCGCTTGCGTCTTGTTCGTTGCAACGACGCTTTGCGGATGTTCCAATGGAAATGACTTTAGTGCAACAGCCGGCGGTCGTTTTGCGCGTCAAGCTTGTCGTATCTGCGTGATCTCAGGTATAGATGTTTCGCCTGAGGATAGGTCGGCGCTGTTTGCCACGATTTATAAAGCGTTAGAAACCGGACGTTCTGGCCAGAAATTTCGTTGGAACAGCAAACGAGCTGACAAAAGCTGCGTTGTCGTGCCTGCCAAGGTATATTTCGATAAACACGGCTGTATATCCCGTGATTTTATATACACAACTGACGAAAAACGTCCAAAAAGACTGTTCGCCGTCAGGAACGAATCCGGCATATGGCAAATATCTGACGCAAGAGATATATCAAGCGAATAGTTCCATTATTTTTGTATTGACTTAAGGGTCGTTTGTTGAATAATGGCGGATGGTATGACGTCTTTGGTTTGGATCAGATGAAGACTTTTTCGTTAAAATCAGCTGACGCTAAGAAAGAATGGCTGCTCATTGATGCGCAGGATATGGTGCTTGGGCGGTTGTCTGCTCTGATTGCTAAATTTTTGCGCGGTAAGCATAAGGCGGTTTTTACCCCACATGTGGACTGTGGAGACTATGTCGTCGTGGTTAATGCTGATAAAGTTCATCTGACCGGAAATAAGCTTAGGGATAAAATACTGTATTGGCACACGGGATGGATTGGCGGCATAAAGCAGCGTACCGTCGCAGAGCGGTTGTCTAGTAAGAATCCCGAGCGAGTCTTGATCAAATCGGTAGAGCGTATGATTTCTCGTAATCCTCTCGGCAGGAAGATTATGGGCAATCTTAAGGTTTATGCAGGGCCGACGCACCCGCACGAAGCGCAGAGTCCAAAACCAATCGACGTCGCTTCACTGAACATGAAAAACAAAAAGAGATAAAAGTGGCAAAAGATTCTAAAGAACCTCCCAAGGATTCAGCGTTGTCCGCGTCGGAAAAAGGCAAATCTACCGCTGGTAAGGTAACGCCTTCTGATAAAAAGGTGAAGGCTGCCTCTGCAAGTAAGACAGAAAAGAAGGTTGTCGCCGTTAGTAAGAAAGAGGCAACGGTCGACAAGGCAAAAAAAACTGCAACAAACAGCGTAAAGTCGGCAGATCAAAAATCTACGAGCGTGGCGTCTAAAGCGTCTGTTTCTAAGTCCGATTTTGGTAAAAAGGGTTCTGCAGCAACGTCGGGGGGCGATAAAGCTGCCAACAAGAAATTGACCGTATCAGTTGATAAAAAAACGTCTACAAAAAAAACTGTGTCGTTAGGCGACGCAATTAAAAGCAAACCGGTGACAGGCGTTGGTAAATCGGCTAAGGCCGGTGCGGCGTCTGGACGATCCGCTAAAGTTAAACCAACAGTTGAAAAGGTGGTTGTTGTACGCAGCGGAACACGCAGTAAAAAGATAGCCGCCGATCAAGAGGCGATCTTAAAATCCTCAAGTGCCGGCAAGGCAATTGGCGGTTTAGGCGCGGCGTTTGGGTCTTTGAGTGAAACTTTACGTGAACCAAGCGCTACAACTCCTGCAAGCGAGCGTGGTCCGGCGATCGACAAATTTGGCCGCGCATATGGTACCGGTCGCCGTAAAGAAGCGGTTGCGAGGGTATGGATTAAGCTTGGGTCTGGCAGGTTTGTCATAAACAAAGGCAAGGATTTGGGGCAATATTTTGCCAGACCGTCTTTGCGCGATGTTGTGTTGCGTCCTTTTGTAGCGACCAATTGTGTTGATAGGTATGACGTTACTTGTACGCTCAGCGGCGGGGGTTTATCAGGACAAGCAGGCGCTTTGCGTCACGGCATAAGCCGTGCTTTGCTGAGTTATGCGCCAGATTTACATGGTCTTTTAAAGGCCGATTCGTTACTGACCCGTGACAGCAGAATGGTAGAACGCAAGAAATACGGTCGCAGGAAAGCTCGCAGACGCTTCCAATTCTCTAAGAGATAACTTTCCTTCTCTATGGATAACCCGGTTTCACGAGGATTCGCAGGCATATGTGGGTTGTCCTTTGCATTACTCGCATCTGATCGACAGAATCCAAAGCGGTAATGGTTAATAAAAAATTGACTGAGTCGTTGTAAAGGCTAATATACTCGACGAAAGCTTATTGTAAATTCAAACAAAAATGCTGAGCGGAATAGAGATTTTTGCTGACGTAGCCGATGAGGCGGGAATTGCGCGATTTTCTGAGGTTGACTGGATACAAGGATTTACTACTAACCCCAGTCTGCTTAAAAAAGCTGGGGTCAGCGATTATAAATCTTTTGCGGTCAAGGCCGCGAAAATGGTTAGAGGCAAAAGCATATCCTTCGAGGTAGTTTCCGACAACGAAGCCGACATAGAGCGGGATGCTAAGATCATCTCGTCCTGGGGTGGGAACGTGTTCGTGAAGATTCCTTTTTTAAAAACAGACGGTTCCGATAATACTGAAGTTATACGTAAGCTGGCTGGAAGTGAAGTTAAGTTGAACATAACAGCGGTTTTCAGCGTAAATCAGGTAAAGAAAATAGCCGCCTGCATAGGCGCGAGCCCTTCTGTTATCATATCGGTTTTTGCCGGACGTATTGCGGACACTGGTATAGATCCAAAGCCGATTATGATTGAATCCAAAGAAGTCGTTAAAAACCTTAAAAACACAAAGATTTTATGGGCCAGTGCTCGTGAACTGTTCAATGCAATGGACGCAAAAGTTTGTGGTTGCGATATCATAACCATGACGCCAGATTTGCTTGATAAGTTTAAGCTTTGGGGCATAAATTTGAATGAATATTCCAGGAAAACTGCTGAACAGTTCTATAAGGACGCTAAGGCTGCGCAACTGACGATATAGCTTAAGGATAGTGATGAAGAAAATTTTGATAACGGGCGGGGCCGGATATGTGGGGACTAGGTTGACTCCGCAGCTGCTTGAAATGGGATACCACGTTACGGTTTATGATATTCAGTACTATGGATGCTGTTTGCAGCCTCATCCCAATCTGAGAATCATCAAAAGCGATATTCGGGACAAAGCGGCGTTTAAGGAAGCGTGCAACAGCATTGACGTTGCGCTTCACTTGGCTTGTATATCAAACGACCCGAGCTTCGCGCTTGATGAAGGACTGAGCAAAAGTATAAACTACGATTGCTTCGAAAATTTGGTAGTAACTGCCAAAGACGCCGGCGTGAGGCGTTTTGTTTATTGCTCCAGCAGTTCTGTATATGGCGTGTCAGATAAGCCTGATGTAAAAGAGGATCATCCGCTGGTTCCCTTGACTCTTTACAACAAATTTAAGGGTATGTGCGAACCGCTTTTGTTCAAGCACAAAAGTGATGATTTTGAGTGTGTTGCTATTCGCCCGGCGACAATATGCGGCTATAGCCCAAGGATGCGCTTTGATTTGTCGGTAAATATCCTAACCAATCATGCGGTGGTCAACAGTGCAATCAAGGTGCTGGGTGGGGCACAGCTGCGGCCGAATTTGCACATACAAGATATGTGCGATGCTTATAAGCTGATGATTGAGGCCTCTGCTGACAAAATTCATGGTCAGATTTTCAACATCGGTTATCAAAACCGCTCGATAGGCGAGTTGGCCGAGGTTGTAAGAGATATAGTTCTTAGGGAATTCTCGGATAAAGGTCACATAGATATTCAATATGAACCAAGCGACGACTTGAGGTCATATCACATAAACTCAGATAAAATCAAAGAAACGCTGGGTTTTGTACCTAAGCATACGGTGGAGAATGCAGTTGAAGATATCTGCCAAGCCTTTAAGGAGAATAAATTCACCGATTCTTTAAATAACGCCGCGTACTTCAACGTCTTGTGTTTGAAGCAGTCTAGGGCCGCGTAAATATGGCGAAGCTTGCTGTTGTAACAGGCGGTTGTGGCTTTATTGGCAGTCATATGGTCGATCTTTTAGTCGCCGAAGGCGTCAAAGTCCGCGTAGTGGATAACCTCAGCAACGGTAGGTTGGAAAACATAAGCCAACATAAGAATAATTCGGATGTTTCTCTTGAAAAACTGGACATACGCGACGTCTCCAGCAACAGCAGCGTATTTACAGAGGTCGACTATGTGTTCCATTTTGCTGGGGTGGGGGACATAGTTCCCTCTATCGACAATCCGGTTGAGTATATGGACATCAATGTGCAAGGAACTGTAAGGGCGCTTGAAGCCGCTAGACATGCCAAAATTAAAAAGTTTGTGTACGCTGCATCGTCATCATGCTACGGCAAAGCATCAGTACCTACAGACGAAAACCACCCCATACGATGCGAGTATCCATATGCCCTCAGTAAGCACTTGGGCGAACAGGCTTGTTTTCATTGGAATCGAGTATATAAACTTCCCGTCAATTCCATCAGAATTTTCAACGCATTCGGGATCAGATCACGTACCTCCGGGGTCTATGGCGCGGTTTTTGGCGTTTTTTTGAAGCAAAAGCTGGCTGGTCATCCGTTCACAGTCGTTGGAGACGGAACTCAAACGCGCGACTTCCTTTATGCCAGCGATGTTGCCAGAGCATTTTATCTGGCGGCAGGAACCGAAATCTCCGGAGAGGTTTTCAACCTTGGCGCCGGCAAGCCTCAATCGGTTAACAGATTGGTTGAGCTGTTAAGTGGCAAAACTATAAATATTCCAAAACGCCCGGGCGAACCGGACTGCACTTGGGCCAACATTACCAAGATAACCAATATATTGCGTTGGAAGCAGGAGGTTTCGTTTGAAGACGGGGTGAAAAAAGTGCTTGATAATATAGGCTATTGGGAAAATGCTCCGCTTTGGACGACTGATAAGATCGAGCAAGCAACAAAACAGTGGTTCGGATCTTTAGCATGAATGATTTTGCCAGGTACAGCGAGAAAATAAAATCTGTCGCAGAAGCGCTGAAAGTGGTCGGACGTCGCCCAAGGCAGAAAAAACTAGTCATGTGTCATGGTACTTTCGATATAGTCCACCCCGGACATATAAGGCATCTTATATTTGCTAAATCCAAGGGTGATTTGCTTTTAGCAAGCATTACTTGCGATGCGCATATAACCAAGGCGGACATGCGCCCATATGTGCCCGAGAATCTTAGGGCGATTAATCTGGCTGCGTTTGAGATTGTCGACTATGTGATTATTGACCAAAACCCTACTCCGCTGGAAAATATAAAAACCATTCAGCCGGATTTTTTCTGTAAGGGGTATGAGTATTTTCACTCTGGCGCCATGCATCACAAAACCAGAGAGGAAGCCGATGTTGTAGAGTCATATGGCGGCGAGGTCATTTTCACCCCTGGCGACGTGGTGTACTCTTCGTCCCATATCATCGAATCGCAAATGCCGGATCTGGCTAAGGAAAAACTGTCCTTACTTATGGATGCTGACGGTATTTCGTTTAACGACCTAAGGGAGGTGTTAGCTAGCTTTAAGGGCAGAAAGGTTCACGTCGTTGGAGACTCTATCGTTGATAGCTTAACCAAATGCTCAGTAATTGGAGGGATGACGAAAACTCCAACCATGAGCGTGCGCTACGAGCAAAAAGAGGATTATGTTGGCGGCGCGGCCGTCGTTGCTAAGCATTTACGCGAAGCCGGCGCAG
>JAIRYS010000002.1 GCA_031267535.1 Holosporales bacterium
TGAGGGGAGGGCTGAACTTTCCAAGCGTTACAACGCTGAACGGCAGCACGAGCTATTTGAACTTCCAGGGATGCGGCGGCTTGACGTACGCGCCAACCTTCCCGGTACTTACAAGCTTAGGTGGAACACTGAGTTTCCAAAGCTGCACGGGATTAACCGACGCTCCTTCTTTTCCAGTGCTTACAAGTTTTGTGGCCGGAACCATAAACTTCCAAGGCTGCACAGGACTGAACGGCACGGTTATTTTCTCTGCCCTGCAAACGCTGAGCGGAAGTATAAATTTCTCTAATTGTACTAATCTGGCGGGAGTCAGACTGAATAATTGTGCTGTCAGCACTGCTAACTGGAGTAGGTTTAATTTCAGTAACACCGGAATCACTACAGCTGACCTTAGCGGCTCAACTTTATCAGACACTTTGGACATGAGAAGTCTGAGAAATCTGACAACGATTATCTGGACCGGATGCACGGGTAACCTGGCCTGCACGCTCTATACAAATCGTAACGGACAGGTCGCTTTCGACCCGGATACCGGTTATTCGGTTAACTACAGCAACTGAGGCAAAGCTCGGTTACAAGGGTGTGGATAAGTCGCTTCTCTTAATGTATGTCCACACTCGCGGCGTCACATTTTACACTGACAGATACGGTCCCTTCCTCACCAACCTCAACAATACGTGCAAGAGACGGACTTTACTTTCTTATTCAGCGTTTTTTAGCTATGCAAGTAACAGTCCAAATTTATCGGATGCAGAAATTATTAGGCGCTGTAGCTTCTATAAAAAAATACACCGAAGTCACCCTAATGATCTGATCATTCTGGAGAGACATACCGATACACAAGGCGATTATTTGCCAGTATAAAGCGTGGAGCAGTTCTGACCGCGTTTCCAGCCCTATTGGCAGCGCCAGACTGTATCCCCCCCCCTCCCGCTGCTTAGATTATCAATAGTTCTTATTTCTGCATTTTTACTGCGGCGATTTGCCATTTAGTTGTATAATGCCAGTTGGTTTGGACCAAGCCGGCCCGGGCAAATGTAGGCTTTGCAACAATTCTCAAGCGTCTTAGCAATGGAAAAGCAATTTATAACGTTAGAGGGCGTAAGAACCAATAACCTCAAAAACATATCGATTAGCATCCCAAAAAACAGCTTGGTCGTCTTCACGGGCGTAAGCGGCTCTGGCAAGACTTCACTGGCTTTTGACACGATATATGCGGAAAGCCAAAGGCGATATATCGAAAGCCTGTCCGTCTACGCACGCAGGTTTTTGGACATTATGCCAAAGCCAGACTGTGATAATATAAGGGGGCTTTCTCCTGCAATTTCGGTAACTCAGCGCGGCGTTCAGCATAATCCCAGATCGACCGTTGGGATAATGACGGAGATATATGATTATTTCAGGCTGTTGTTCGCGCGTATAGGCATTCTGCACTCGCCGGCGACAGGACTGCCGATAGTAGTAACGCCAATCAACCGCATTATCGAACAGATTTTAAGCGAATACGCCGACCGCAACATATATGTCATGGCGCCAAAGGTTATAAAAGGCCTTAAAGACATAAAAACAATTCAAAAGCAAGGATTTGAAAGGATTCGGTCAAATGACGAAACCGTCAACGTAGCGGATTTCATCATAGGGGACAGCAAAAAGAAAGTTGACATTGTGATAGATCGGCTTCAATCCTGCGATAAAAATAAACGACGCTTGGCAGATTCGCTTGAAGTCGCCTCTCAGTACGGCGGCGGAGTTATACGGATACTTGACGTCGACGGCGGTAGAACTTTGACCTTTTCCAATAAGTATGTCTGTCCAGAAAGCGGATTTTTCCTTAAGGACATAGAGCCAAGCTTATTTTCATTCAACAATCCACAGGGGGCGTGCAAGATCTGCAATGGCCTGGGCTCTATAAAAAAGTTCAGCGAAAGTCTTATCGTTTCCAACGGGCAGCTGAATGTTCTGACCGGCGCCATTAAACCGTGGGCAAAGCTTGAGCAAGCGGTCATAAAGCGGCTGCTGTCTCCGTTGTTTGAAAAGCATAAAGCCTCAATATTTACTATCTATGACAGGCTGCCCGAGCAACTGAGGCAGGATATACTTTATGGCGTCAGCGGCTTTGAGGGGGTCATCCCTGCTTTAGAGGCGCAATACAAAAGAACAGAAAGCGTCTGGCGGCGCATAGAAATTGGCCAATACCAGCTTACCGAAATGTGCCATGCTTGTAAGGGTAAACGGCTGAATGAAGACGCTTTGTTGGTCAAGGTCGAGGGTAAAACAATAAGCGACGTCTCAGGCCTAAGCATTGCGGAAGCACAGACATTTTTTTGTGATTTGACTTCACGTTTGTCCGGAAAAAACAAAGCTATTGCAGAGAAAATAATAAAGGAAATCAGCGCCAGACTTGGATTTTTAATTGACATAGGGCTTGGGTATATAACGCTTGATCGGCCTGCTCCAACTCTGTCGGGCGGCGAGGGGCAGCGTATAAACTTGGCCTCGCAAATCGGATCAGGGCTGACCGGTATTTCGTATGTGCTTGACGAACCGTCCATAGGCCTGCACCAGCGTGATAATGCGAAGCTTATCAGAACCCTCAAAAACCTGCGAGACCTAGGCAATACCGTTATGGTGATCGAGCATGATGAGGAAACTATTTTAGAATCAGATCACCTTATCGACGTAGGTCCTGGCGCAGGGATTTTTGGCGGAGAGGTATGCTATTGCGGCGATGTGTCTGGAATAAAAACCGCCCAAAACAGCTTGACCGGTCAGTACCTAAGCGGCCAACGCCGTATTGGTATACCAAAAAAGCGTCGTGAGCATAATGGCCATATATCCTTAAGCGGAGTAAATACCAACAACCTAAAGAACCTGTCGGTGGAATTTCCTTTGGGTTGTTTTACCTGTGTTACCGGAGTTTCCGGATGCGGCAAGTCGTCATTGGTTATGGAGACGTTATATCCGGCCTTAAAGCAGAAAATAGATCGCGATTCGCAAGAATGCTTTGAAGGCGTTAGTATAAAAGGGGACGATCTTATAACTCGGGTCATCAATATCGACCAATCGCCAATCGGTCGAACGCCCAGGTCTAATCCAGCGACCTATACGGATATTTTCACTACGATTCGCGACTTTTTTGCCGCGCTGCCTGAGGCCAAAGCCCGCAGGTACGGCGTTGGCAGATTTTCATTCAATGTAGATGGAGGCAGGTGCGTCGCTTGCAAAGGAGAAGGGTATATAAAGGTCGCTATGCACTTTATGCCCGATGTTTTCGTTGAATGCGATGCTTGTAAGGGACAGAGGTTCAATGAAGACACGCTTGAAATAAAGTATAAAGACAAATCAATAGCCGATATCCTAGCTTTAAGCGTCGATGAAGCCAAAGATTTTTTCTGGGCGATTCCTAAACTGGTCAGAAAGCTAGATTTCCTTAAAGACGTGGGTTTAGGTTACATAAAGCTCGGTCAGCCCGCGACCACCTTATCCGGAGGCGAAGCCCAGCGCATCAAGCTGGCTAAAGAGCTGTCCAGGCCAGAGATAGAGCGCACTTTGTATATATTGGATGAGCCGACGACAGGGCTTCATTTTGAAGATATAAATAACCTGCTTAAGGTGCTTCATAAGCTGGTCGATAAAGGCAATTCCATCGTCGCCATAGAGCACAACATGGATTTCATCAAAACCGCCGATTGGATAATAGATCTTGGCCCGGAGGGTGGAAATGCAGGCGGACAATTAGTAATTGCCGCCATTCCGGAGAAAATTATTAACTGTGAAGCAAGCTTCACTGGACAATATCTCAAAACTTATCTCTGTAAATAAGTAAGAATTAAGGCGTTTAAAGCGTTTTCACGATAAATCTGACATTCCACGCTTTAGCCAAAGAGCCTAGTAAATAAATGACCAATTGGCAAAGCAAATCTGAATAAAAGAAATCTATTCTTTTTGATTGATTTGCTGTTAATTTTTATTTGCAAATGCTGGACAGTTTTTAATAAAATAAAAGTCTAATTTTTATTAAAGATATGCATAAAACAAAGGTGAAGAGCAGTGCAAACCTGTTTCATTGCGCTATTTCGGTCGCTTTTTTATGGTGTGTTGGAATGCTGCGCTGTGAGTATGGTCATGGTACTATGCGGAGTATTGTAGAATCCAAAGATCCCAATTGGGAACAGTTGCTTAGTCCAAGATTCGGCGCTTATTGCACTGAGGACGAGGATGGATACGGCAAATGGATAGAAGACGCTAGTTATCTTGCCACCAAGGATTTTTTGTGTCTATTCTCTGCATCCAACCCCACTAAGCGCCAGATGGCGCGAGGTTTGCTATATCGTTTTGTTGTTTATACCAACGCCGTGCAATTGTTTTTATGTTGGAATGAGGATGGTTTACTAAGTGTCGTCGAGCCGGCCAACAATTTGTGTAACGCTTGCCAAGAAATAGTGTCCGATTCTGATGAAATCGCGCTCAGATTAAAGATTATGAACGATATGTTAGGTAATCCTTGTTGCGATTACGACGAATGACGCTGATTTGTACAGTTAATTCACATAGTTTATTGGTAAGCTGCATGCCGCAGTATTTGTGATTATGCGCCAATTTACGGCTATTCTGGTAGTGGATGAAGAGTGGCCATATGCTGAAGAGCCCCATCTTCTTTTTGTACAGTAACTAACTTGGACGTATTAGCTGTTGTAACCCCGTAAGTTTTCGTGCCGTTTGCTAACGTTCTAACAAAAAAACAATATATTGATCTATGATGCAACTTCCATGCTATGTCCCACCATTCATGGTGGTTCCTGTTTCGCACAGGGTCGCTAATTTTTTCTATACTAAAAATGGCAACGCCGGAGATCGGATCCAAGTAGGTACATTGAGAGTGCGCTTCATTGCCGCGCTGTAATCCTCTGGCAATTAAACTTTCTCCAGTTTCTCCATCACATGCCGCATGAGCGTTTTTTTGTAAATGATTGATTAATTTGCTGTATTTTTTGTCCCATTCTGATTCTGGCGGCATTTTTAGGTTGGAAGTTGTTGCTAAAACCCTGAAAAGGCTTTCTTTGTGATTTATAATTTTAAATGAACGCGCCTGTTTTGGTGGTACGTTAAGGCTTGCCAAAAAGCACTCTGTCCTACTGGCGTCCGCTGTAAAACTTACAACACTACAGGCCAGAGCGAGCACAGACAAAAAAGATGTTAATTTATAACGCATCAAGAAATCACGATAAATTTAATTGGTTGATATTTAGTTAATTAAAAACATTTTTGACTTAATTTATATCTATAAACCTTGCCTAAAAATGCTGTACCTGCCCGTCAACTGATTAATTTAGAAAAAAATATTCAATATGTTTCAAAAAGGTGTTGCAAAAAATTACACTAATAATTATACTATTATGCCATTAATGTTGACTGATATTAGAGGAAAAGTTATGAGAAGCATTATAATAGCATCAGCGGCGGTTGTGGCTGCTTGTTCCCGAGATCGCAAACTATGCGCGAACTAAGCCGGCTTTGCATGGTTGTGTAAATTTAGATGGAGTTTGTTATCACGAACAAAGCGACGGATCTTTTGATGTCGTTACAACGAAAATCTCCACCCCCTTCGATAAGTATCTTCTTTTGAGAGGGCCGATTTGTAGAGAAGGAAAAGCTGGCACGGTGAAACGTATTGTTAATGGCTCCCTCCGGGGTTTTATGTCCGCTAAGTCAAGTTGCGCATACATTCCGGCAAGTGTAGAGGGACTAAACGATAGATGTTTTGATAAATTTCGCAATCTGGCTTGCATAGCATTTGAGTCCGGATCGCTCTTGAGAAGAATCGGCGATTGTGTCTTTTTAGACTGTACGAAGCTAAGTTTTATGTACATTCAGCAAAATGTTACGTCGCTTGAAAGACTCTGTTTTGGCAGATGTAGCGATTTAGGTAACGTAACATTTGAGCGCGACTCGCAGTTGAAAGTGATCGGCCCTAGTGTCTTTAGCGCCTGCGGTATGCCATTTGTGCACGTTCCGGAAAATATAAAAAGGTTCATCGATGGGTGTTTTAATGAATGCGGAATGTTTAGTCTCACATTTGAGCCAAACGCGTAATTGGAAACTGTCGGTCGTAAAACCTTTTTAGGCTGTTTCAATCTGGAATCTGTGCGCATTCCGGCAGGTGTAGGAAAGCTCGACGACGAGTGTTTTAGCGGATGCATCAGTCTGGCCAGCGTAACATTTGAGCGCGACTCGCAGTTGAAAGTGATCAACGGATCTACCTTTTCATACTGTTCCGATTTGCGATCCATGCGTATTCCGCCAAGTGTAGAAGTGTTCGACTATAGGTGTTTTGACGGATGCGTCAATCTACGCGAGGTAACATTTTAGCGCGACTCGCGGTTGAGACTTATGGGGACTATTCCTTATGAAGTTACGGTTATAGGTTGTCCTTTAGCCACACGAAGAAGGTAATATAAATCCAGCCAAGTTGGCTTAGTTTATAAATAGGGTTGACGCTTGGCATCCCTCAGCGTAACTACACAAAATCTCCAGCTGCTCTGCAACGGGGGGGCGCTCAAGTTGGTGGCAGATCATGCAAGACTTTATCAGCTTAGGTATAAACTAATATAGGCTCGTTAAACTGTGCGCCTGCAAGAAAGTGAAGTTTTGGTTCAAATTCGTCCATCCTAGAAAATCATGTTGAGGGATATCGTACTAATAATGGATGGATGCGCACTGTTTTGATCTACGCTATCAAAGCAAAATCTATTATAAACCCTAAACGTCTATTCCAAAAAGGGAGGGTACTCAAAACTCCAACTCGTCGTGCCGTTCGGATTGTCTTTGACTGTAACGCAGAAGCGTTCTTTCAGTACGTCTCTAAGCTCGTCAGACTTCTGGAACTGTTTTTGGGCACGCGCCTTAATTCGCTCACTAATCAGGCCGTTGATTTCTTTCAGCTGGCCTTCTGTTACTTGACCTGCGCGTTTAGCGCCGATAGTGAAACCTAGCAGATGCATTGCTGCGCTCAAGCGCTGGATTAACCCAGGATTCTCCTTCGGGTCACCACTTTGCCCAATTTGTTTGGCGAGTCCCACCATAAGCATAAGCGCTTTCGAAGTGTTGAGATCTTCACATAATGCCAGCATAATCGGATCGTTATGATCAAGCTCTTGATCGTCGTGCAGACTGTCTAAGCCGTCTGCAGCATTTGTCAGGCGATCAAAAGCGGCTTGCGCTTGCGCCAATCCACTGTCAGTCCAGTCTAGTGTTTTTGAATAATGTGTGGACAGTATGAAGTACTTCAGTACATTGCCGCTGTATTTCTTCAAAGCCGAGCTAACTGTAACGATATTACCAAGGGACTTAGACATCTTTTTCCCGTCAACAAGCAACATGCCGTTATGCACCCAGTATTTTGCCATGCAAGACTTGCCCGAAGCGCACCGAGACTGCGCTATCTCGTTTTCATGATGCGGAAATATCAGGTCTTGGCCACCGCCATGAATATCAAAGGCATCCGATAAATATTTTGCGCTCATGGCAGAGCACTCTATATGCCATCCAGGTCGACCATATCCCCAAGGACTGTCAAAACCGGGATCATCGCCAACAGACGGTTTCCACAGCACAAAATCAAGCGGAGATTCTTTAAAAGGCGCGACTTCAACACGAGCGCCCGCAATCATTTCATCTGTATTTCTGTTCGACAGCTTGCCGTAAAGCGGGTCGCTGGAAACACGAAAAAGCACGTGATTTTCAGCTAAATACGCATGGTCCTTCTCTATTAGCTTTTGGATTATGTCTGTCATATCAGGGATGTGGTCGGTCGCACGTGGCTCATGGGTTGGCGGTAAAAGACCAAGACAAGCCATCGTGTTTTGGTAATTCTTTAACGTTTCATCAGTCAGCCGCCTGATAGAAACACCCATTTCTCTGGCGCGATTGTTAATCTTGTCGTCAATGTCCGTAATATTTCTTGCATATGTAACCTTAGGATAAAGGTGACGCAGAAGACGAAACAACACGTCAAACACAACCGCCGGACGCGCGTTGCCAACATGCGGCAAGTCATAAACAGTCGGCCCGCAGACATACATGCGCACATGACCGGGGTCGATTGGGGCGAAGGCTTCCGTCTTGTTGCTTAAGGTATTACGTATGGTCAGCTTGCTCATTGCGCACCAGCTTGCAGTCGGGATTTTATTAAGTCTAATGACATAAGCTTCAGCATAGGCTTAAGCTCAGGTCCATGTTCTTGAGCAGTCAAACATAAACGTATTGGCGCGTACAGCTCGCGGCCGGATCTTTGGGTCTTTGATTTTATGTCGGCAAACCATCGTCCCCAATCCGATTGATAAGCGGAAGCGTTCCCTGTAAGCAAATCTAGGGCTGTTTTTAGTAAACTTTGGTCGGTTGAGGACATTCCGACTGGTTTGGCGACGTTGCCGTATATAACATTCCACCACAATTTGGCCTCTTTAATCAGGGTTATGTTCCCGCGAATTAGCAACCAAAAGTCTTCGCCACCACCGTCCAGCCCGACGGATTTAAGGCGTGATTCTGCGTCTTTATAAGACGTCTCAGATAAAAGGCTGTGGTTAAGCTTGTGTACCTCTTGATCATCAAACTTCGGCTCAGCTTTGCTGATTTTTGATATGTCAAAATCTTTAATCAAGTCGGTCATTGAGTTGCGAATTTCTATGGAATCGGAAGTCCCGAGTT
Source organism: Holosporales bacterium (assembly GCA_031267535.1). GTDB lineage: Bacteria > Pseudomonadota > Alphaproteobacteria > UBA3830 > JAIRWN01 > JAIRWN01. Next base: position 8,707 of record JAIRYS010000002.1, read on the forward strand.
TAGCTAACAAGCTGTTTACCGCCATGGGTTCAATCCCTTCTTCTCGCCAGGTATTTATACTAAGCGCCGAAAAACGTTTGGAAAGTTCTTTGCCTCCTATATCGCGCAACAAGGGATAATGACCAAACTTAATCGCAGATATATTCCCGCCAAGCGCTTTGTAAATATGCAGTTGTGACGCAGTGTTGGCTATATGGTCTGCGCCGCGGATTATGTGGGTGATTTGGCTGTTTATATCGTCAACAACCGATGCAAAAATATAGACAAAACTGCCGTCAGACTTGACTACAATCGGGTCGCTGGTGTTACCGGGCGAAAATTCGATATGGCCATATATCATATCATCCCAAGACACGACGGCGTCCGCCAGCTTGAATCGCCAATGAGGCTTAATTCCACTCCGCTCAAGTTCTTTTTTCCTTACATCGCTTAGCTTAAGCGCAGATCTGTCGTATATCGGCGGCTTGCTGTTAGAAAGTTGAATCTTGCGCTTGAGGTCCAAATCTTCTTTGGATTCATAGCACGGATACACCAGCCCCAGATCCTTAAGACGCCTAAAAGCGTTGTTGTAAGCGTCTATCCGGGACGACTGGCAAAATGTCTCGTCCCAACATATTTCAAGCCAGGAAAGGTCATTTTTTATCGCATTAGTATACTCCTCACGCGATCTTTCTTGATCGGTGTCGTCTATGCGAAGGATGAATTTTCCTCCGTGTTTTTTGACGAACAAATAGTTCAGTAATGCCGCGCGAATATTTCCTACGTGCAACATGCCGGTTGGGCTGGGGGCAAAACGGACTGTATAACTCATACGTTAAAGCCTGAACTCAGGCCAACTTATACCTAAAATAAGGCTTATTTTAAAATTGTTTCATAAACAAACTGTGACTATGCTGCTTGGTCAGACGCGTAAGGTGGCTTGATGCGTATAGTTTTTGTTATCTCATCGCTTGGGTCAGGAGGGGCTGAGAAGGTCCTGTCGGGACTTGCCAACCGTTTTGTAACGAAAAACAATGAAGTATCAATTGTAACTTTCTCTCAAAAAGGCGCTGTTCCTTTCTATCCGCTTGATCCACATATAAGCCTAATACAACTGGATCAACTTAGAGAAGACACGTTTTGCCTAACGCGCTTAAAGAATATCGCTAAACGTATATTTTGCCTGAGAAAAATGCTGAAAGCCCTGGTTCCTGATGTGGTGATTTCTTTTATAGAGGTTACAAATCTCACTGTTTTGATTGCCGGCATAGGCCTTAAGGCGCCAGTTGTTGTATCTGAGCGTACATCCATTAAAGATCATCAAATTCCAACGCTATACAAAAAATTACGCATGATTTTATACCGGAAAGCCGCTAAAGTCCTGACGCAAACTGAATCTAATAAACAATTGTTGAGTAATCTAAAGAATGTTCAAGTCATACCAAACGCAGTTACAGCCCCAAAACACCAGAAAAAACGCATGTGCTCTAAGGCAACAAACATCATCTCAACTGGGCGCTTGTGCCGGTCAAAAGACTTTGAGACTCTTATTAAAGCGTTTGCCGGCTTAGCGCCTCAATACCCCCAACTGAAACTGGCCATCTATGGCGATGGAGATAATAGAGCTAACCTTGAGAGCCTTATAGCTTCCTTTGGGCTTGAAGATAAGGTTTTCCTGCCCGGCGTTACTTCCGATGTGTACGGCGTTCTGCAAAAAGCGGATCTGTTTGTTTTTCCATCGCGATATGAAGGTTTTCCCAATGCTTTGTGCGAGGCTATGGCAGTCGGCCTTCCGGTTATAGCGTCTAATTGCCCAGGGAATATCGATGTTGTCAGAGATAAAATCGACGGCCGACTCTTCCCGATTGGAAACGTAAATACTCTGACTGACCTAATGATTGAGCTGATTGAAGATTGCGAACAAAGACAACTCCTGTCCGATAACGCACAACAAATAGTAACCAGATTTAATCCAGACGAGATATTTACGATGTGGGACCGGGTGGTTAACGAGGCCGCGAACCTTCGTAATTAATAGAGCGCTTTAAACGCTTGTCAAGCCGCCAAAAACACCAATCGCTTACGCCTGCATCAAATGCAGCCCGTATTTGCTGGTCAATTTGTTTATTGCCGTACTTTTGGTACGAATGAACGGGCAGCCAATTTGCAGTAAATCCCTGTAGGTAAGGGCGTATGACCGCTTTTGACTTATTGTTTTGCTTTTTGGCCTCGATCGCCTTTTGCAAAACTCTGTATACTATTTGGTACGGCTCAAGGTCCGGATGATCTATTCCCATTGAATTATCTCTATAATGAGACGGATAGATCATCGGACATATTACATCCACCTTTTCCGATATAAGATTATAATCTTGGCCAATTCTCGCCGTAGCCTTAATGGTATCCTCGCCCAATGTGTCGGGAATAACACACCCAAACACATCTACTGACACCTTAACTTTCAAGGATTTTAGCTCCTCCATAATAAAATCAAAGAACAATCCAATTATCTCTGTTCTTGAGGTTTTTTGCGCCAGCTCGCCATAGTCGGCCTCTTTATTTTCGAACGCAGAAAAACGTACGTAATCAAATTGTATCTCTAGAAAACCGGCTCTTGCTGCCGCCTTTGCTATATCTACCAAATATATCCAGTTTTTCTTTTCATAGGGATTTAACCAAACCATACCTTTCTTGTCCTGAAGGACGCTACCCCCCCCCCCCCCCTCCCTTGTTACGAACCGCAAGGCGCGGTATCAATCTGGCTCTGTAAGGATCCAAGAAAGCAACTATACGGGCGATTGGATATATTCTATGTTGCTTTAAAAGTCTGACAGCCGCTTTAACTTTGTCATTGCATATAATTTGGCCAAACTCATTTTTAACATCGACAACAACCGCATTGGCCGATACCTTTTTAGCAGTTGCGATTACTGAATAAACATCGTCTATCGAAGCAACGTATATACCGCGAATTGGTTCGCTTTCCAGCTTTCCGCTAGCTTGATCGTTTTTAGGTGCGCAGCAGAAAGTCAATACGGCAAAAATGACTAGTGTAAAACGATACGTTGGCATGTCACATTTTAGCATAACGCACGTCTATGCACCAAGACAATGGCGTGATACCGTCGAATTAGAATAATGGTTTATAAGCGCTAAATTTAGTGAGTAACGGACTTAATCAAATTAGGAATTTCCTATCAGAGGCCGATGTTGATGCGGTTATCCTACGTCATGGGGACGAGTATTTCAGTGAAGAAGTTCCTCCGCATTACCGGGTGTTCAGCTGGCTGACTGGATTGGATGTTTCTTACGGCCACATCATAGTTTCGCAGCAGGTCGCTGCGCTGTTCGTTGATGGACGATATATTTTGGCCGCTCAAGAGTTGTTAGACGACAGTATTTGGACTGTCTATAACATAAGAAAAAATTCCCCATTCGCCTGGATAGCGACCAATTTGATTGGCAAAACAGCTTTAGATCCTAAGCTTCATTCGATAAGTGAAGTTGAAAATCTGATACGCTCTGCCGGTGGAGAGAAAAAGATAACGCTAATTAACGACTTAGTTGATCGTTTTTGGAAAGACCGCCCGTCGCCGGAAACAAGTCGAATCTACGAGCATTCACTCGAATATGCTGGCGAAAGTTCTAAGTCGAAGCTTTCGCGAATCTCGGAGCGCCTGAATCAGCAACATTGCGAAGCTATTCTCATATCAGACCCGTGCGATGTGGCTTGGGTTATGAACGTGAGGGGACGCGATCTTAAGCACACGCCTGTAGCTTTTGCCAGAATGATAGTGTTTAAGGACGGTTCTTACAAAATATATACTGACGCGTCTTCCTCTGATTTAAAAACTTATCCCTCTGCTCAAATCCTGGCCGACTTGAACATCTTTAAGGGGAAGATACTAATCGACCCAAGTAATACCCCATACTCCATAAAAGCTCAGTTAAACCTTGCAGAAGCAGCATACAAGCCTTGCATAATCCAAAGTTTCAAAAGCATAAAGAGCGCAAATGAACTTGATGGAGCGCGTAAGGCCAACATATTGGATGGAGCGGCAATAACCTCGCTGTTGTTCTGGCTGCATCAAAAAATGGCCGACAATGCCGACGTTTTTGAAAAAGACGTCTCGGATAAAATTGCTGAGTTAAGGGCTAAAAGCGACCTGTATGTTAGCGACAGCTTCTCTTGCATAGCCGCTTTTGGGAAAAACGCCGCAAACGTGCACTATAAAATTACCGGCCGCGGAGAAAAGCTGTCTCGCGCCGGCCTTTTCCTTCTCGATACTGGCGGGCAGTACCGATGCGGCACGACGGACATGACTAGAACTATGTGCTTTAATTGGCCCGCTGTGGAGGAGCAAGACGCCTATACTCGTGTATTAAAGGGGCATATAGCTTTGGCCAGCGCTGTTTTCCCCGTGGGGACAACCGGATACCAGATTGATTGCCTCGCCAGGCAATATCTATGGCAAGTGGGGCTGGATTATGATCACGGCACAGGTCATGGCATAGGCAGTTTTCTTGGGGTACACGAAGGCCCGCAAAACTTCAGTCGAAAACCGTCAAGCGACAACGCCTTACAGGCGGATACTCTTATTACAATCGAACCGGGATACTATCTTAAAGACAGGTTCGGTATACGGATAGAAAACACTAATCAGATAGTGAAACTTACAACTCAAGAAGACGGCGGAGAGTTTTTGACGTTTGCCGCCCTAACCGCGGCGCCAATGGACTTTAAGCTGATCATGCCTCCTTTGCTTAATGAGCATGAAAAGGTATGGCTTAAAAGCTATCACGAATGGGTTTTGAGAATGCTGACTCCGCTTCTTGATGACGACGTCAAATCATGGCTGATAGAGCAGACTAACCCTTATTTTAATGTCTTGTAAAACGATTCCGCTGGCAGAGGTTATACAGCAAGTGTATATAGCAATTCCCGGGATGATATTGCTCTTGTTGTTGATTGCAGGTATCATCCGGCCAATATAGAGTCTATCTTTGCGCATCATGCCGTCAATGGAAGAAATTGTTTCGCTTTGCAAAAGACGGGGGTTTGTCTTTCAAAGCTCTGATTTATACGGCGGCCTACAAGGCGTTTACGACTTCGGTCCTTTGGGCGTTGAGCTGAAAAATAACCTCAAGCAAGCTTGGTGGCGGGCTATGGTCTATATGCGCGACGATATTGAGGGCTTGGATTCTTCAGTTCTCACGCACCGTACGGTCTTAAAGCATTCTGGTCACGAGAGTACTTTCACCGACCCTATGGTCGATTGTAAGAATTGTAAATGCAGAATGCGCGCTGACCATCTGGTTGACGGCAAGTGTGATAGTTGCGGTTCAAAAAACCTCACCGAACCGAGAAATTTTAATCTTATGTTTAAAGCGAACTTTGGGCCTGTCGAAGATGGATCCAGCTATGTCTATCTGCGGCCGGAGACTGCGCAAGGCATATTTGTAAACTTTGGAAACGTGTTGGATTCCACGTCAAGGAAAATACCTTTTGGTATCGCCCAAATCGGCAAATCGTTTCGCAATGAAGTAACTACCAAGAATTTCATATTTAGGGTTCGCGAGTTTGAGCAGATGGAGCTTGAGTTTTTTGTAAAGCCAGGCACAGATGAACAGTGGCATAAGTTTTGGGTGCAAGAAAGATTTAACTGGTGGTTGAGCCAAGGACTCAGCGCTGATAACCTGCAGCTTCAACCTCAGGGTAAGGCCGATCTGTCGCATTATTCCAAGGCTACTACCGATATACTGTACAAATTCCCCCATGGATTCGAGGAAATTGAAGGAATTGCGAACAGGACAGATTTTGACCTCGGGTCTCACTCTAAGAATCAATCTGAACTCAATTTACTTGCAAAAGTGCTCGAAAATAAGGACTCTAGCGCAAAGTTTTTGGCGCAAGACGGCGACTCCTCCTATGTTCCATTCGCGATAGAGCCGTCAGCCGGGCTTGACCGTGGGGTTTTGGCAATCTTAACCGAAGCATATAAGAAAGAGAGGTTGGAGAATGGACAGGAACGAATAGCGCTTAAGCTGAAGCCAAGTCTTGCTCCGTTTAAGGCCGCGGTTGTACCTTTGGCTCGCAACAATGATAAAATTGTTTCCAAAGCAAAAGATATCACGGAAGAATTGCGTAAGACGTTAATTGGCCGCGTTAAGTACGAAGATACCGGAAATATAGGCAAAGCCTACAGACGTCATGACGAAATTGGCACTCCCGTTTGCATAACAGTTGATTTTGATACATTTGAAGGCAGCCAAGAAACGGTAACAGTCAGAGACCGAGACTCTATGGAACAGCGTAGAATTCCTGTATCAGATCTAAAGAACTATGTCGTATCTGTTGTATCCTCTGCAGTTTAATTTGAGAAAATGGGAAGTGGATATACCCTGAACGCGCTAAGGAAAAGTAGGCCTCTTTACTTGGCTTCAAGTGTTCGTTTAACAGACGTTCAATTATTTGGGTGATTGCTTACGTAGGTGTTATCTGTATTCGTCTAATTTGATGTTCATTGAGATTCAAATGAATTGATATGATATCATTATGATATTACCAATCAGTATTGAGGCTTATATGTTCAGGAAACCGCCGTTTCATATGACTTCGATCATTATCGATTGTGCTTAGAAAATTTGCATAATTTTGGGGCGGCTAGAGCATTATAATTTCAAAGTACACAGCGATATTCATCTAAGGAAGACCACAGGCGTCTGACAAAAACTGATTTGCATTTCCTAAATCCCTTCATACTTTACTTTATTATTGTCATAACCTTTGGTTAACTTAAATTAATCGTTCGATCTAGGCAGCTTAGATTTGTACCAAGATCACATGCCTTCCAGCAGTTTATCTATGCCGGTTTTACGCTTTGGCGCTTGGGATACGCGGACTGAGTTAAAACCTTTAATGTTCGCATTTGAAACCACGGGATTCGGCTGTTTGCCGCTGTTGTAAACAACAATTTTACTTCTCCGCTCGTTCAGTAAAGGAATATAGGAAATTCTTCGAGGCAACTGACCGTATCCACCGCTGGTTTTATGCCCCAAATAGTATGGATAGGGCTTGCGACGCCTGAGCAGAGCGGCTATGCGACTTTCTTCTGGTAGACATTTTACTTGAACACGGAAAACCCCTTTATTGTACCCCCTTAAGGCTTTGGCAACCCCTAAAGAGACGTCAATAATACGGCCTTTGGGCTTGAAAAATGGCCCCCTGTCATTCACCAGAACTTTAAGGCTTCGCCCATTTTCTAAATTAGTAATCCTTACAACACAGGGCAGCGGCAATGTCTTATGCGCAGCGCTAAGTCTTCTGCAGTCGAACTTCATTCCGCTTGCTGTTAAGTTGCCGTGCGCCTCGTGCCCATACCAAGATGCATATCCAACAGCGTTATATCTGTAGTGCATTTGTGGACGATATATGATTCCTCTGTTGATATAAGGCCGCTCGCTTCCCGCGTGCCAGGGGCCTTTCTTTGGGATTCTAAATGATCTGTACGATGAACATGAGGTAAGGATTAGAGCAAGAAAAATCGCTGACAAAAACAAACAGATATTAGACGTTCGTATTGATATCATTTTTCGTAAATACAAACACATTATCCATGCTTAATCAAGCAAATTAATGTGCCAAATAGGCAAAGCTACTGCTGATTGCCAGCAATCAATTCAAGATCTTCTTTTGTGTAGTCCAGCTCGTAATTTTTCGCTGCATCAAAAACAGTTAGTATGTTGTCAAAAATTGAACAATACCCGTCAGATACTGGAATCGTCTCGACTTCATTGCCATTTTTGACGACTACGTTGCCAGCGGTAATTTGAGCAAAATAAGGCGCATGCTTTGCCAAAATACCAACTTGCCCCTCTGTTGTGGGCAGCAAAACCACAGAGGCCTCTCCCTCAAACACAGGCGCTTTATCACAGAAAACCTGCACCGTAAAACTTTCGCTCATATGCGCTGCTTGCTAGGTAATTGGGCTGATTATAAACTTTGATACACGTCTTATAAAGTGAAATTTGGCGCCTGTTCTTTTAAATCGCAACTTAGAAATCCAAATCGCAGTAGTATGATGGAGGTGGAACAGCCGGCACATGATCATCCAAAATGGGCCTGAAGCTTGGCCGTGATTTGACTTTTGCGTACCACTCCTTCACAACCGGATGCTTTGACCAGGATATTGCGCTTATGTAGTCCAAACAAGATATATGCCCAGCCGCTACCAGATCCGCAAGCGACAATTCTGTTCCTGCAAGGTAATTTCTGCCCTCTAACAAGCTTGTGATGTAGGCAAAATGCCGGTCCATGTTAGCATTGGCCCTTCTGATTACTGATGAATCCGGGACGCCTTCATGCAGGTTGCGCTTCATAACCTTTTCGTAAAGCATCATATAAGAGACTTCGCTGTGGAACGTCTGATTGAACCAATCGCTTAGTCTGCGCACTTCAAGCATTTGCTGAAAATCTTGACCAATCAGCTTAGTTCCTGAATCATATTTCCGATTAAGATAATCAGCGATTGCACCATTCCCTGCAATAATTTCGCCATTTACGTCAACCAGAAGCGGAACCTGCCCGCTAGGATGTACGCCGATGAATTCCGGCCTGCGCTCCCAATATCTTTCGACAATCAGGGCGCACTCAAGCATCTTTTCGCCTAGCACAAGCCGTACAGTTCTGCAAAAAGGACATAACCAATAATGATAAAGCGAACGCATTTCACATATATCGTACCTACTTAAGAATAAAGCAATGATATGCTAAAAGTATAATATTTGATTAAGCGTTTCAGATGGATATATTACAAGCCATAATAACCGGCGCGATTCAAGGCATAACCGAATTCGTTCCAGTCAGTTCTTCGGCACACTTGGCAGGGTTGCCGTTGATTATGAAATGGTCAGATCCCGGCCATGCGGCAGATGTGTTTTTGCATTTTGGTTCGTTATTTGCTGTGTTTGTAGTGTTTTGGAAGGAGGTTGCGCTTATCTTAAAAGGCGCCCTGCACATCGTTACTCGTCAAGCCAGCGACCAAAGAACGTATGCGCTGTCGCTGTTAGTAGCCAGCATCCCCACTATTGTGGTATTTGGCATTATCGAAATTTTCTTCCCGCTTAGAATAAATTCGCTGCTGTTTATTGCTTCAAACTCCATACTTTTTGGCGCGCTGCTTTGGTTGGCGGATCGCCAACCAATAAAACAACCAACGGATAAGCAAGTATCCTGTAAAGACGCGCTTATAGTTGGATTTTTTCAAACATTCTCAATTATCCCAGGCGCAAGCAGGTTGGGGACATGCCTGACAGGTATGCGCATATTGGGCTATGACAGAATTACTTCTTTCAGATTCTCTGTTTTAATGTCGATTATTCCTGTTGCCGGGGCAGTTTTTATTAAAACCTTAAAGGTTTTATTTTCTTTTGTATATCTGTCTTTAGACGAAATGATGTTGTCGTGCTTAGTGGCGTTTGTCCTTGGTATGTTAACTTTAAAAATTGTGCTGGCATGGCTTAAAAACGGGTCATTTTTGCCGTTTGTCTTGTATAGGATATGCCTTGGGACAGCGCTTATCGGTTTTTGTCTGCTAGCATGAAAAAAGTCAAGAAAGCAATATTCCCCGTCGGGGGCATGGGAACCAGGTTTCTGCCAGCGACTAAGGCTATGCCAAAAGAAATGCTGCCGGTTATTGACAAACCGCTTATCCAGTACGCTGTCGAAGAAGCGCTCGACGCTGGGATAGAGGAGCTTATATTTATAACTGGTCGAGGAAAAACCGCCATAGAAGACCATTTTGACTATAGCGTTGAGCTTGAGTCAATGCTGGCAGCCAGAGGGAACGCTCGGTTTATAGATGAGATCAACAAGCTTATCTTACCTGTCGGACGAGTATATTACGTAAGGCAGCAAAAACCGCTGGGGCTTGGACACGCTGTATGGTGTGCGCGAAATTTGATTGGCGACGAGCCGTTTGCCGTAATCCTAGCAGATGATCTTATCTTCGGCCAGAATTGCCTTAAAGAATTAATCTCAGCTTGCGATAATGGCAATGTAGTAGCTGTAATGCGCGTAGACCCTGAACAAGTCGACAAGTACGGCATATTAGATATAGACGCCTGCTCAAGCAACATCGTCAAAGCCAAAGGCGTAGTCGAAAAACCTAAGGTAGGGACAGCCCCGTCTAATGTTGCGGTAATTGGGCGTTATGTGCTTTATCCAGAGGTATTTCGTCACTTGGAAAACGTAAACACGGGTATCAACGGCGAAATCCAACTAACGGACGCTATAAATTCTATGACGCCGACTACAAGCCTGCACGGCGTTTTCTTTTCCGGCACGCGCTTTGATTGTGGGACCAAGGAAGGGATGGTACAGTCCACCATATACGGCGCGCTCAACAGGAAAGAGCTGGCGGACAGTACGCTTAGCTATATGGAAAGTGTCATGAAAACGGAGACAAAATGAAGGTTACAATGGTTGGTACGGGCTACGTTGGCCTAGTTACCGGAACGTGCTTATCGTCTTTCGGGTTTGAGGTTATCTGCGTTGATAATAATAAGGCTAAAATTGAGGGGCTGGAAAAAGGGATAATTCCTATTTATGAGCCAGGGTTAGATACGCTGGTCGACTCAAACCTTAAACAGGGACGCTTGAGCTTTACAACGGACCTAATCGGCGCAGTAAAGCAATCTGAAGTGGTGTTCTTGGCAGTAGGCACTCCAAGCAAGCAAAACAGCGAAGAAGCTGATTTAACGTTTTTGTTTAACGCTGCAGAGGAAGTTGCTAAAGCTATAAATCACTATACCGTTATTGTGATAAAATCGACTGTGCCGGTTGGAACATGCCGCAGGATTAAAGATTTTATCAAAAAGACCAACCCTCAAGCTGATTTCGATGTAACTTCAAATCCAGAATTTTTGCGTGAAGGGTCGGCAATCGAAGACTTTATGCGCCCTGATCGCGTTGTTGTGGGCGCGGAAAGCGAGCGCTCGCGCCAAGTGATGGACGGCCTTTATAAACCTTTGTCCCTTTTGGAAACGCCCGTCGTTTTCACAACGCTTGAGACGTCTGAGCTGTCTAAATATGCGTCAAATGCCTTTTTGGCCACTAAAATCTGCTTCATCAATCAATTGGCCGATTTGTCCGAAAAATGTGGAGCAAACGTCCAGCATATATCAAAGATTATGGGGCTTGACCATCGTATTGGCAAAGAATGCTTACACGTAGGTCCGGGATATGGCGGATCTTGTTTTCCAAAAGATACCATGGCGCTTAGCTTTTTTGCAAAAAAATTTGGCACGTCCGTAAGCATTGTTGACGCCGTGATTACGGCAAATAAAGACCGAAAGTTGCAAATGGCCAAAAAGGTGATCAGCGCCTGTGGCGGCAGCGTAAAAAACAAAAAAATTGCAATTTTAGGGGTTACGTTCAAGCCGGAAACTGATGACATAAGAGACGCGCCAAGTTTGGTGATAATTCCGGAACTTCAACGTGCTGGAGCATCTATACACGCTAATGATCCGGCTAGCCATGAGGCAGAGAAAGTTTTTAGCAACGTCACCTGGCGCCCATGTCCTTATGAAGCATGTGCTGGCGCGGACGCCGTCGTAATAATGATCGAGTGGAATCAATTCAGAAGCCTTGATTTTGCTAAGCTAAAGCAAATTATGAAAACACCTATAATGATTGACCTGAAAAACATATATTCTGTACATGAAGTCGAATCGGCTGGTTTTTTCTATGAAAGCATTGGTCGAGGCAAGGTATAAGTTTCCCGGGCCGAACAATGTTTATACAAACATCTTGCCATATTATAAATAAAAACTGGTGCGGTCGAGAAGACTCGAACTTCCACGAATTGCTTCACAGCGACCTCAACGCTGCGCGTCTACCAGTTCCGCCACGACCGCTTGACGACATTGGATAACAGAAATATCTGTAATCGACAATTGATTAATTCAGCTACAGATCAAGTTTCGTTTTGGCTTTGGCCAGAGTCTTGTATACTGCTGCAGGTCAGCCAATATAAATATGGGGAAAGGATTATATAACGTTGCAGTAATCGGTGCGACCGGGAATATCGGCTTAACAACACTAGATATACTGATTGAGCGTAGATTTCCTTGCGCCAATGTTACGGCCGTTGCCTCTGCCAGATCAGCCGGCGTTACGTTGCGCCTTTTAGATGGACGAGAAATTAAAGCTCAGCAAATTTCGCAGGTCGATTTCAATAGAGTGGATTTAGCGTTTTTTTGTGCAGGAAGCGCCGTATCGGCCGAATATGCCGCTCAAGTCGCGCAAAAGGGTTGCTTAGTTATCGACAAAACCTCATTCTTCAGAATGCGTGAAAACATCCCCTTAGTCGTGCCAGAAATAAACCTCGAAAGTATAAGCGACCACAAACAGCCATCAGGCGTCATTGCCTGCCCGAATTGCATTGCGATTCCACTGAGCATGACCTTGTCCGCCTTGATTAGGGGGGGATGCGGGATAAACAATGTTGTAGTATCGACCTATCAGTCAGTATCTGGCGCAGGAAGACAAGCGGTCGACGCCCTGAAATCGCGGACTTTAGCTGATTTAAAAGATGATTATATCTTGCCCGAAGGCTTAATTTCGCCTTTTCCCAGAGAGATAGCCTTTAATGCGATACCCCAGATAGGAAATATATCTGCCTCAAACGCTTATGCAGATGAGGAAGACAAGATTATGCGAGAGGTTGCAAAGATCCTGGGACAAAGGAACCTGAATATATCGGTTACTTGCGTACGAGCGCCTACATTAGTCGGCCACGGCATATCGGTCTACGTTGAGTTGGACAAAACGGCCAGCCTGAAAGAGCTTGCGTCAACGCTTAGGCAATTCCCCAACATATCGTTCAGCGAAGGGGACGACTATGCCACCCCCGCCGAGGCGGCTGGTCGAGACGAGGTGTTTGTCGGGCGTTTAAGAAAAGCAGGCAGAGGATATTCTTTTTGGGTAGTTACTGATAATCTGCGCAAGGGCGCTGCGCTTAATGGAGTGCAGATAGCGGAGCAGCTGATAGCAATAGACCCCAGCTTAGATAGGTTTAAAGCAAATAAGACATGAAGGGCGATTCAACAATTATTGTAATTCCTGCACGACTGGCGTCTACACGCTTGCCAAGGAAACCGCTGGCCGACATATGCGGTATACCAATGGTGGCGCGTGTCCTTATGCGGGCAAAAGAGGCGGATATAGCGGACGTTATTGTCGCTTGCTCTGAGCAAGAAGTCGCCGAAGTTGTAAGCGCTTATGGAGGGGCGCCAGTAATGACCAATCCTAATCTTTCTTCCGGCACGGACAGAGTATATGCGGCTGTGGAATCTCTCGGCAAGTCGTACGGAATTGTCGTAAACCTGCAAGGGGACCTGCCAACTGTAGACAAAAGCGCCTTATCGTCTGTTGTTGAGCTGCTGAAGCAGACAGATGCAGATATGACTACGCCTGGGCTTATTATCGACAACGAAGATACAGATAGGTTTAATTCCCCGAACATAGTAAAAATAGCGGCGAGCATATCGCAAGGCCAAAAATCCGGCCGAGCGCTGTACTTCAGTCGTGCGCCGATTCCTTATGGAGATGGGCCGAAAATTCAGCACCTTGGGATATATGCTTACAGAATCGATGCGCTAAAAAAATACACTTCTCTGCCGCAGACGTTTTTGGAGAAACGCGAGCGACTTGAGCAGCTTAGGGCTTTGGAAAACGGTATGCAAATACAGGTCGCTATTGTGGACATGGCTCCAATTGAGGTGGATACTCGGCAGGATCTTGAGCAAGCGCGGGAATTCTATAAACACAATCAAGAATAACATGACCGACCTGGATATATTATCACAAGCAAAAAATGTTCTTAGGCAAGAGGCCGAGGGTATAATGCTGGCCGCTGAGAAGCTGGATGAAAATTTTTCTGCCGCTGTGAAGGCGATAATGAATACTGGCGGGCGGGTTGTCCTGACCGGTATGGGTAAACCTGGACATATCGCAAGCAAGATTGCGTCTACTTTAGCGTCAACTGGGACGCCGGCGCTGTTTGTGCATCCTGCCGAGGCAAGCCATGGCGATCTTGGCATGATCTGCCAGCAAGACACAATGGTTATGTTTTCGTTGTCGGGCGAAACCCTAGAGCTTATGAGTATGATAGAATACGTCTGCAGATTCGGGATAAAGCTTATCGCTATAACAGGCAACCAAGACAGCGCTTTGGCGAAATCGGCCGACATACTGCTTTTACTGCCAAAACTGTCGGAAGCGTGTCCAAACGGGCTTGCGCCAACGACTTCCACTACGGCTATGCTGGCTTTAGGGGACGCGCTTGCTGTAGCCCTTATAAACTGTAGAAAATTTGATACTGAAAACTTTAAGTCGCTTCATCCTGGCGGAGCTTTGGGTAAGAAAATGCTGCAGATCAAAGACCTTATGGCAAAAGAAAATGCGCTGCCATTGGTTAAGAAAGAAACATTGATGAGTTCTGTTTTAATAGAGATGACGACCAAATCTTTCGGTTGCGTTGGAGTGACAGATGATAACGGTAAGCTTGTTGGGGTTATAACAGACGGAGACTTACGTCGCCATATGTCAGGCGATTTACTTAAGCTAAGCGCAGAGCAGGTCATGACCCAAGATCCAGTAACTCTGGATCAAAAAGTTATGGCGCTGAAAGCAGCAGACCTCATGAATACCAGAAAAATCACCGCTGTATTTGTGGTCAATGTATCGGGCAAGCCGATTGGTATTGTACATGTTCATACGCTGCTGGGGGCTGGGATTGTTTAGGTTTTTGGCGTTTATATCTGCAGTGTGGGCAGCGCTGTGCAGCGCGGATAGCGGCTCAATCGACGTAAGTGCCGGAAGTGTCACGTTAGATCAGAGCGCTAAAACTGTATCGCTAAAAGATGGAGTCGTGGCTAAACTTGACGGCGGCCAAATTACCTCAAAAACAGCGGAGGCTCGTTTGAACGAGTCAGACGATGTATCAAACCCCAGCGAAGTACTGTTGAGCGGAGATGTAAGCGGGTGTTTGTCCGATATTGAAATGTCTGCGGATCAAGCGCAATACACTGTGCAGGACGGTTCTTTAGTGCTGTCAGGACGACCGGCCGTTGTAAAAACGAAACGAGAAACGGTTTCCGCTGGCTCGATAACATTAAAAGGGCTTGTTGTTACCGCAGAAAACGGCGTTACACTAAAAAGCGCCAATCACACAATCGCAACTGAAAAGGCCATCGCTTATTTTTCAAGAACAAACGGTAAAGTATCGCTTAAAAGCGTAGTCTCAGGTGGTAAGGTGATCATAGTGTCTGCTAAAACAACTTACACAGCGGATAAATGTGAATACAAAGATGGCGTGCTGTGCCTGGCAGGTAATGTAGTTATAAAAAGCGCCAAAAACTGTATTTTGGCCGATAGGGCTAAATTGAACACAACAACCGGAGTACACGTAATCGAAGGCGTAAACAGCCCCATTAGCGCGAGTTTGCACAAATAATGGACAAAAAACCTCAGACCGGCTTAGTGGTCAACAAAATCTCAAAGACCATAGGTCTTCGCCGTAAGAAGAAGGTGTTGATAGATGAGCTTAGCCTTCAAGTTCAGCAAGGTCAAATCGTTGCTTTGCTGGGGCCTAACGGCGCAGGCAAAACCACCTGCTTTTCGGTTATATGCGGTCTGACTAAGCTAGATTCCGGCAACATATATATAAACGGACAAGAAGTAACGCGAATGCCGATGTATAAGCGCGCTCGGATGGGACTTGGATATCTTCCGCAAGAATCTTCTGTATTCAGAGGGCTTAATGTACAAGAGAATATACTGGCTGTCCTGGAGGCAATTGAACCTGACAAAGACCTCCAGCAACAAGAACTCGAAAGGCTTCTTGAAAGCTTTTCAATTGCCCACTTGCGATATAACACTTCGGTTACGTTATCCGGTGGAGAGCGCAGGCGTCTTGAAATAGCGCGTGCTCTGGCGACTAAACCGCAATTCATTTTGCTTGACGAACCTTTGGCTAGCATAGATCCAATCGCCATTCAGGATATGCGCACGCTGATTATGCAGCTTAAATCGGCTGGTATCGGGATACTCATCACCGATCATAACGTAATTGATACGCTGAAGATTGCAGAATATGCGTACATAATGTACGAAGGGAAGATTTTAACCGAAGGCCCTACAAAAGAAATCATGAATGACAAAATCGCAAGACGTTTGTATTTGGGAAATGACTTTGATGCGTAGCATAAAGTTCTGGGAACATGCGTGGTTAAGTAGTAAAAGGCACATTGTTATATGATTGAATTTGCCAAATCTTTGCTCAGGCCGACCTGGCGTAAAGTTTATCCAAAGATTCATAAATTCAAAACATCATTGAAAACGTTCAACGTTAGATTGGACAGATTGTTATGCGGTGGCGCCAATGGCATAAGAGCAGCGAAATACGCGGAGCTGATGGACGATTTTCTACTGCCTTCCAGACCGGCATCACAAAGTCCCCACACGGAGTTGCTTAAGGATTTTGATAAGCTGGGGATGAAGGTATTGCAAGATGATTTTCTGCAGCAAACTGAGTATTACAAGTATGCAGAAAAATGTATGCGTCTTACTGGATGCTTTTTCTATGATAGGCCAGACAAAATAAAAATATTGGCTGAGCGCTTTATCAGGCAGTATAAGGGTGAGGTTCTTGACCTCCCAAGACAGCCCGGGCAGAGTGATGCTGGACCTATTTGGCTAAGACCGATCAAATTCTCAAGCTACTACGAAATAATAGACGGCCATCATAGGGTTGCCAGAGCCATTATGACTGGGCAGAAAACGGTCCCCGCAATTCTATACGACGCCGTTCCAGTTCTAACCCCATTGCAGCAATTACTGCTGGATGTCATGTGGATTAGCAATCACAGATGGCTTTACCAGCCGGTACATTCACCAGAAATAGAGGAGCAGTGGATTTTGGTGAGGAATTGCCAGGATAGACTTGATATGATGAATAATTTTCTGAACAGCAAGGCATTTAATACAACAGGCGCCGGCTATCTGGACGTTGGCTCAAGTAATGGTTGGTTTGTAAAACAAATGGAAGACAAGGGCTTGCGTGCTTGCGGTATAGATCGCGATCCGTTTGGCATTGAAGTAGGGTTTAGGATGTACGGCCTTAAGCCAGAGCAAATCGCCCATTCAGATATAGCTATAGGCTTGGGAAAAATGGTATCGCGAGGCGATATGTTCGATTTTACATCATGTATGAGCATCATGCACCATTTTGTCCTGGGCAAAACTTCCTATACACCTGAGCATCTCTTAAAGTTGCTGGATAAAATCACCAAGCAAGTGATGTTTTTTGATACAGGTGAAGAACATGAGCAGGCTTTCGGAGAAACACTGAATGGTTGGAGTTCAGAGCATATTCAGAACTGGATATTGTCTAATTCTTCGTTTAAGGAAGTAATCCCTCTGGGACGAGATAATGACAGAAAACCTCCGTTTCAGGGCTACTATAACAGAACGCTGTTCGCTTGTGTTAAGTAGAATATATCATGTGCTTGACAGCGTCCAAACCATCAAAGCGCTGAGTTTAAGCTAAATGGCCAACACAGCATTCGGTAATACATGTTCGTGATAAATTAGAGTTCAGATTTAACCTCTTATACTGCGCCAATAAAGCGCTGTGTAGCTATCCCACCGAGTTCACACACTGACCCCCAGCAACACCTTGAGCGTATCAATCGAACAACCCCATGCGAATCGCAGTCACACGCCAGAAGACGTCAACCGGACTCTTGCTGGTTTTATTTGCCTTCACTGTGTAATTATCAAAGCCAACAAAGCCTTGGCTCGGGATAAATAGCACTTTAGGCTCCGGGAACTCTGCTTCAAACAAAACGCAGGCTTTCTCTCCCGGACGTCTTGAGATTTGTGTTTAGGTAAAATTTAGCTAAAATGCAGCAAACAATTCCATTGATTATGCTGTTTTTTTTCTTACTTTGCGTTCTAGGGATACTTATCTGCATCATATTTCATGATGTATCAGTGGTGTTTTTGGCTATTGAATGCGCATTACTTATATCGATCATTTTGATAGCGATCGGTTGGCGTAGGAATTCTTTAAAAACATCAACCAATAAGCACAGCGCCTCTATACTGATTAGCCAAGAAGGCTTGTCAGGTAATATTTTCGATGATGCGCCCCTGGGCGTCATAGTAATTAATGACCTAAAGGTTACCGCATACAACAAGGCTAGCAAAAAGATTGCAGGCGATACTTTAGTTGTAGGGAAAAGTGTGCTGGCGATAGCCGCTAAAGATAAGCAAGACGACTTTAAAACCGCCATTGACAATGCGACTACAAATGTTGTGGAGGCAACTGCTTTGGAATTGCCATTATCTGGTAAAGAAAACGGCTTTATTGTCGTGTACTTTCATAAGCTTCAGGCAAACGAAGCTGCAAGCGTTATTCTTTACGTTATAGACAGCACAGAGCGCAGGCAGCTGGAGCAAAAGGTTTCCCAATCGCAAAAGATGCAAGCTGTTGGCACGCTCGCAGGTGGTATTGCTCATGATTTTAACAATCTGCTGACGGCAATAATGGGCTATTGCGACTTACTTTTGGCAAGATTCCTGCCGAGCGATCAGTCTTTTAACGACGTTATGCAGATAAAACAAAACTCAAGCAGGGCGGCCAACCTGATCAAACAGTTATTGGCATTTTCGCGTCAACAGACGCTTCAGCCAACTACCATCAATGTTATAACTCAACTGTCTGAATTAAGTATGCTTTTAAAGCGCCTTATCGGGCCAAAGATTTCCTTAGCGCTGAACAGCGAAGCTGATTTCAATGGAGGTATTCAGATTGATAAAACCCAGTTCGAGCAAGTGATAATAAACCTTGTGGTCAATGCTAAGGACGCCATGCCAGATGGGGGAACCCTGACGATTACGGCTAGAAATGCCGCTTTAAGCAGTACTATTGACGGCTCAGTCGAAGCGATTCCTGCAGGCAAGTATGTCCTTATAGAAGTAAAAGATACGGGTTTGGGTATACCTCGCGGACATATTTCCCATATGTTTGAGCCGTTTTTTTCTACTAAGTCCAAGGGAGCCGGCACCGGCCTAGGTCTTTCAACGGTATACGGCATAGTAAAGCAAGCGGACGGCTTTATTTCCGTTGAAAGCCAGATTAAGAAAAGCGCCACTTTTTACCTGTACTTCCCATATCGTCAGCCGCTACAAGAAAGCGAAGTGGATGCGCGTCAAACTGCTGACAGTGAGAATGTGTTTGACCTGACTGGTCTTGGCAAAATTCTGTTGATAGAGGATGAAGACGCGGTCAGATTGTTTACCGCAAGAGCTCTGCGCGATAAAGGGTATCAGGTAATTGAAGCCTCAGATGGGGCTAAAGGTCTTGATTTGCTTAAGGGTAATCCGGATGTAAGGTTAGTTGTCAGCGATGTGATTATGCCTGTTATAGACGGCTTAGAATTCCTGAATCAGGTTAGGGGCGTTATGAAGCTGAGCGTAGATATTCTTTTCATCTCAGGCTATGTAGAAGAGACCTTTAGGACGAGGTTAAAGAGCGAAAGCAAAGTTCATTTTTTGCAAAAACCCTTCGGTATTCAGAAGCTGGCCAGCAAAGTTAAAAGCGTGTTAGACGCGTCTTCTAAACCAACATAGAGCCATTGACAGATTTGCGGATATATCTAAACTTAGCTGAGTTCGATCGGCGGAGGCTTATAGATTCATGAAAAATCATTTTTACGTCACAACGCCGATATACTACGTCAACGATGTGCCACACATAGGACACGCCTATACTTCGCTTGCCGCGGATGTAATTGCCAGATTTAAAAGAATGGATGGCTTCCAGGTCAAGTTCCTGACCGGCACCGATGAACATGGCCAAAAGATAGCCAGAGCCGCTGACAGGCAAAAAATGCCCCTTCAAGCGTTTTGCGATAAAGTGTCTCAGAACTTTAGTAATCTCAGCAAAGTTTTCAATCTGAGTAACGATGACTTTATAAGAACGACTGAGCCAAGGCATATAGCCTCCGCTCAAGCTATGTGGCAAAGACTTGAGGAAAGCGGCAATATTTATAAAGGAACATATTCCGGTTGGTACAGCACGCGAGACGAAGCTTTTGTAAGCGATGATGAAGTGGAAAATGGTCTCGCCCCCTCAGGAGCTCCAGTGGAATGGATGAAGGAAACTAGCTATTTTTTCAAGCTGTCTGCCTGGCAGGATAAACTTTTAGAGTTTTACGAAGACAACCCCAACTTTATCGCGCCAAAGTCGCGCCGAAATGAAATCATAAGTTTCGTAAAGTCTGAGCTGAGAGATTTGTCGATTTCCAGATGCTCAATCTCATGGGGAATCCCGGTTCCTGGTGACAGCAAGTGTGTAATGTACGTGTGGATCGACGCGTTGGCTAACTATCTTTCGGCGCTGGGATACCCTAAAATCGACGAGGAATTTAGTGCATTTTGGTCACAATCATTGCACTTGGTCGGAAAGGATATAATCAGGTTTCATGCGGTCTATTGGCCGGCTTTTCTTATGGCCGCCGGGCTTGATCCGCCTAAAAGGATATTTGCACACGGATGGTGGACCAACGACGGGCAAAAGATTTCAAAATCTCTTGGCAATGTGATCGACCCTTGTGATTTGGTGAATAGGTATGGTCTGGATCAAGTGCGATATTTCTTGATGAGAAATATGCCGTTTGGCGAAGACGGTAATTTTTCTGACGCTTTAATAAGGGGGCGAATTAATCACGATTTAGCCAATGACCTTGGTAACACGGTTCAGCGCGTGCTTACCCTTGTAAGCAAGTTTTGTCCAGACGGCGCCGCCTATAATGCATCCAATTTGACCACGGACGATAAAGCCTTGGTACATGCGGGATACAAGTATATTGATGAGATTCGTCATATGATGGATGAGTTGTCATTCGAGCAAGCGCTCAGGGTAATTTGGGGCTTTATATGCGATATAAATAAATATATAGATACTCAGGCCCCTTGGGTATTGGCCAAAACTGATACTAAGCGGCTGGAAACAGTTCTTGCGGCGTTAACCGAGTCTGTGTTTTTGACGGCTCTGTATATAAGGCCTTTTATGCCAGATACCGCCGATAAAATCTGTAATGCTCTTAACGTAAATTCTGATTTGCGCTTATATAATAGCATTGGCGTTATTAAAAGCTTCAGCGGACCATTCTTTAAACCAGAAGCGCTGTTTCCCAGAGTACAGGACGTTACGTCCTAGAAACCGCGACTAACCCCCATGAAAGAAAAATCTTGAAATTTCACGCTTAAGGTTGTATAATGAGATAGCTTTTGTGAACATAATGATGGTGGATTTTGGTGCAAGACTTTTACGAAAAAGAGTTGCTTTCTAAAGTTATTGCTATGCCGGCTAACACTAACCCAAGCGGGAACATATTTGGCGGCTGGATAATGTCGCTTATGGACATTGCGGCTGGCAGCCTGGCCGGGCGTATAGCCAAAGGGGCCGTAGTTACCAAGGCGGTCAAAGATCTAACCTTTGATCACCCAATATTTGTGGGGGATGAAGTGTCGGTCTATGGCTCGGTTGCACGTATAGGAAAGACGTCTATTACGCTTGATGTGGAGGTTAGCATCCGCCACAACTCGGATGAAGAGGTTCATCGGGCAGTCTACGGATCCTTTGTCTTGGTAGCGATAGACGAAAAACACAGACCAAGACAGATAACCGACAGCAAATTGAGAGGACCTTATTGCTCGGTAGTGAATGGATTTTCTCAACTCGTATACTCGTAAGACGTTAATCCAAAGATACGCTATGTCCGGCCGCATCGATTATTTTTAGCGGCTTTTCGTATATTCCCAGGTTGCCGAATTTTCGAAGGAGTTTTGTAGTTATTGTGCGACCAGCTAAGGCGTCTGGGCGATTTGCGCCGGGCCTTAGATCGATCAGCAACTCTGTCTTAAGCAGCATATTAGATAACGTATCATCAGATATCTCTGAATCATGCGGAATAAGCAGCAGTTTGCCAAAATTCAGCAAAAAATAATCGCAAGTTTGTTTTTCAATTTTGCTGCATCCAACGCTAAGCGCCCAATGTTTCATCGTATTCCTGGCGCGTATTTTGGTGTTAACGATTGCAGTGTCGCCAGAACGTATGGCAAAAGCCCGGCCATCGCTGTGTATAAATAAACAGGGCTTAGGCGATACGGTATACAATCCAAGCGATAAGATGATACCCAATAGGCCGACAATTCGCCACTTTCGCCGCCATATGACAAGCCACAGAAATGAAAGGACAAAAATTGACAGCGTGGTTTTTGTCGGTGTTGGGCAAACGATTTGGGATCCTGGCAGATTTGATACAAAATTTGCGATATTTATCAATTGTGCAATCGACCAATTAACAACGTTGAAACCAATATTGGCCGCTGCCGACCACCAACACGATGCAAGCACAAACGTCAAGCCGGGAATAATGACAAACCCAACCAATGGAATTGCCAAAACATTTGAAGGAATGCTGTTCAAAGTAAGCAAGTTGAAGAAATTAACCGTAAATGGAATAACGCTTAGAGAAGCGGCTGTGGTCGAACAGATCGTTGACAAAATATACACGCCTAATTTTGACGTTCGTTTTTCGCGGGAGCGGTTGAAAAAGTTCTTAATAAACTTGGTTTCGTACGTTGCTATCAGTGTTGCGGTTGCTGCAAATGACATCTGAAAACCAGGCAGGAAAATCGATTCCGGCGCAAAAAGTACGATAAGGGCGGCAGCAATGGCCAGCGACCTCATTGACAGAGGCTTGCGGTCTGTCAACACGCCCAAAATCACAATGAAATACGCCACCAGCGCCCTTGTAGCGGGGACTTTATTGCCAGATATAAACAAGTACGCTATCGCTGCAATCAGCGAAATTACAGCGGCAATCTTCTTGGTGTTATATCTAAGCGTTATGATCGGGATCATGGCAAAAATCCACCTGAAAACTGTAAATATAACGCCGCCAAAAATGCACATGTGAAGGCCGGAAATCGCCAAAATATGCGCCATTCCGGCATTAGCAAAGCTACTTCTTATGTTCTGGTTCACCAGCGGGTCTCCGGTAATCAGCGCACAAGCGATTGTGTACTGATTGTGATCTAGATGACGTTTAAAATAAGCGTTGATGGCCGATCTTACCTTGTAGATTAATGCTGTTGGCCTGTTGGTTGAGCAAGATATAACCTTAGGCGGCGAGAACAGTATGCCGTTTGCGCCGATACCCCTGAGGACGGCAATCTGTCGACTGTCAAAATCACCATAATACTGAGGTCGCCGAAGCGAAAACAGCATGGCGTTGATTTTCGCCACGCTTTGCGGCAACAACTTGTCGTCCTCAACCATAAGGTCGCGAATGCGCCCCTTGGTCGTAACTTTAATTTTGGAATGAAGCAGAGCAGGTGGTATATCTTCATCATCGGATAACTCCTCCACCGTAGCGGTTAAAGCCGTGCTGTTAGAAGAATGATCAATGTTGTTTATTCTGACCTTACATGACAGCGAGATAGAATCGGCAATCTCAAAAGTAAGATGGTTGCGCATTTCTGCCGCCAAAAAGCCGGCAGCGGTTGCCGCTAAGATTGCAAATGACTCAAGGTAAAGCTTTTTGACGATAAACAGGCATGTCACAAAAATAATCGCCGCCAAACAATAAGACGCTTTTTCTTGGCAAACAGCAATAATTACGCCGATTCCAATAAAAAGCGGAAGCCAGCAAAACCAGCGTCGCTTCTCTTCGATCAGATTGTTCCACAAGGTGTGATAAAATGATAAGCTGCGCAATGTTGGGCTCGTATTGAGGGATCTTAAAGCGTCCAATGATATTGTCTGCGAGGTTCTGTGTCCATTATTACCAGGTTTGCGCCGTCTCCAACTGGTTTTTTGCATATCGGCGGAGCGCGCACAGCCCTGTTTAATTGGCTGTTTGCCAGACATATGGGCGGAAAGTTTCTGCTGCGCATAGAAGATACTGACCGTGAACGTTCTACCCGAGAAGCTGTTGATGCGATTTTTTCTGGACTTAAGTGGCTTGGATTAAATTGGGATGGCGAGGCAGTGTTTCAGTTTGCACGAGCGCCTAAGCACCGCGAGGTGGTTGATGAGCTGCTAAAAAGCGGGAACGCTTACTATTGCTACTGTTCGCAGGAAGAATTAGCCGCAATGAGAGACCAGGCCAAAGCTGCTGGCCTAGCGCCAAAATACAATGGGTACTGGCGCGACCGCGACCCTAAACTGGCCCCGGTTGATATAAAGCCGGTTGTAAGGCTTAAAGCTCCAGCCGTTGGGAAAACTGTCCTGAACGACTTGGTACAAGGAACGGTCATTACCGATAATAATCAGCTTGACGATATGATACTTCTGCGCAGCGATGGAACCCCAACTTATATGCTTTCTGTCGTTGTGGATGATCATGATATGGGCGTTACGCATGTGATCCGGGGCGATGATCATCTGACCAACACGTTCCGCCAGATCCAGATATACCAAGCCATGTCATGGCAAACGCCAGAATTTGGTCATATACCGCTTATACACGGGCCAGACGGAGCCAAAATGTCCAAAAGGCATGGGGCTTTGGGGGTCGACGCTTATAAGGCTATGGGCATGTTGCCGCAGGCTATGTGCAATTATTTACTGCGTTTGGGCTGGGCGCACGGCGATGATGAAATTATCCCGACCGAACAAGCCGTTCAGTGGTTCAACATCGAAGGCATAGGTAAGTCGCCGGCTAGATTCGATATGAATAAATTGTTAAGCCTGAACGCGCATTATCTAAGGCAAACCGCCAATGACCAACTTGCCGATGAAATTTCCGAATTCCTGCCTAAAGATGTATCCGAAAAATTGAAAGAAGCCGGTTATCGGCAGCGAGCGGTCTCAGGAATGGACGGCCTTAAGCAAAGGGCAAAAACGCTTCTTGAATTGGCAGAAGGGGCAAAATTCTATCTGCTTGACGCGCCTCTGCCAATGGACAGCGAACTAAAATCACTGCTGAATAAAGCTGAAAGCCAAGAAATTCTGGGAAAGTTAATTAAGTTGCTTGAATCCTTTGGTGAGTGGAACGAAAGCAGCTTGCACAGTATGGTCAAAGAGTTTTCTGAAGGCTTAGAGGTTGGATTGGGGCATGTGGCTAAACTGGTACGCGCAGCTTTGACCGGAAGCAACATATCACCCAGCATATTTGAGATAATGCAAGTTTTTGGCAAGCAAGAAACCTTAAGTCGCCTAAGAACAAAGTACTAACCAGCAAAATATGAACCTGGCAATACAGATTGTTATTCTGCTTTTTTCGATCATCATTCATGAAGTCAGTCACGGATTTGCCGCATATCTTTTTGGCGACAGAACAGCCAAGCTTGCCGGAAGGCTTAGCCTGAATCCCCTAAAGCACATAGATCCCATCGGCAGTGTAATTCTGCCAGCGCTGCTTAAATTAAGCAATGCAAGCTTCATTTTTGGTTATGCCAAACCTGTTCCAATCAACCCTGATCGCTTTTCCTCGTATAAAATGGGAATGATTTGTGTCGCGCTTGCAGGACCGCTTAGCAACCTTGTCTTGGCTGGAGTTTTTGCCGCCATGATTGGCATGTATTTCGATGAAACGAGCAATTTTTACATACACGCGCTTACAGGCGGGCTGGCGGTTAATTGCGCTTTGTTTCTGTTTAATATGCTGCCAATTCTGCCGCTTGATGGCGGAAGAATTGTTGTGGCCCTGACGCCGGCTAAAGCCGCCGAGACCTTATCAAAGACTGAGCCATTTGGCATTTTGGTAGTTATGGGAATATGCATGTTAACCCCATATTTGGAAAGGGAATTCGGAATTCCTTTGGATTTTATGAAGAGAACGTTTTTCCCGGCGCTAGAGGCGTTATACATGTTTTTTATTAAACTGGCGGTTCCTATCTGATACAAAATAGTTCTATGCACGACATAAAATTCATCCGCAGTTCTCCTGAGCAATTTGATAAACACCTCGCGCGTAGAAGGGTTGCCGGCGTTACCGCTGCCGAAATTTTGGCCTTAGACAAACGCCACCGAGACTTTATTCAGCAAACTCAAAATGCTCAGCAAGAAAGAAACGAAATCGCACAGCAAATCGGGAAAATAAAAGCCCAGGATGGTAATGACAGCGAGGTTACAACATTGACGTCTCGCGCTTGTGAGGTTCGTAAGCAAATCGAAAGCTTAAGTAGCTTCTGCGCCGAACTGCAAACTGAGCTGGACGGCATACTTTCGTCGATTCCAAACATATTGGATGAGGGCGTTCCTGATGGAGTGGACGAGTCAAAAAATCGGATAGAACGGCACTGGGGTGAAATTGGACAGCTAGGTTTTGAACCAAAGCCCCACTATGACATAGGGGAGAAGCTTGGGTTAATGGATTTTGACGCTGCCGCCAAGATTGCCGGAAGTCGCTTCGTTGTGCTGAAGGGTGATCTTGCCAGGCTAGAGCGTGCTTTGGCTGCCTATATGCTGGACAATCACGTGTCCAAATTTGGCTACACTGAAGTCAGCCCCCCACTCTTAGTGAACTCTGATGCAGTGTATGGTGTTGGTCAGCTGCCCAAGTTTGCTGATGATATGTTTAAAACCCTTGATGGGCGCTGGTTAATTTCAACAGCAGAGGTATCTTTAACCAACCTGGTTCGTGAAAGCATCATTGATGCGGATCTTTTGCCCCTAAGGTATACGGCCTACACTTCTTGCTTTCGCTCGGAAGCTGGCTCAGCAGGTAAGGATACTCGTGGGATGATTCGTATGCATCAGTTCGGCAAGGTCGAGATGGCGTCAATCGTCAGGCCAGAGGAAAGCGTGCATGAGCACGAGCGTATGACCTCGATTGCCGAAGGATTGTTGCAAGAGCTAAATTTACCCTATCGAGTGGTATGTCTGTGCAGTGGCGATACTGGATTTTCTTCGCAAAAAACCTATGACATTGAAGTCTGGCTGCCAAGCTATGAGCGATATCGTGAAATATCCAGCTGCTCGAACTGTGGCAATTTTCAGGCGCGCCGCATGAATGCTAGGTTCAAATACCTGGAAGGCGACCAAAAAAGGATCGAATATGTTCATACATTAAACGGTTCCGGTCTGCCGATAGGACGCACCATGGTCGCCATCCTAGAAAATTACCAGCAGGCCGATTGTACGGTTGTAATCCCTGAAGTTTTACGCAAATATATGGGGAACGCTAAGGAGATTTCTTTACATGGCGGCAAGTAAAACTAAGCCCTCTGTTTCGGGTCTTAGAATACTGGTGTGTAACGACGATGGGATTCAGTCTCAAGGGCTGAAAGTGCTGGAGCGCGTTGCAAAAACCCTTTCTCCTGATGTGTGGATTGTGGCTCCTGAATATGAACAGAGCGGTCGCAGTAATGCTTTAACTCTGATGGAGTCGTTAAGAATTCGGGAAATTTCCCCTAGGCGTTTTTCCACTAGCGGAACCCCGGCAGACTGTGTGATTTTGGCAGTCAACCGCATACTGTCGGACAAAAAGCCTGATTTGATACTAAGCGGCATTAATCATGGATCAAACATAAGTGATTCCGCTATAATGTCCGGCACAGTTGGCGGCGCCAATATGGGGGCTCAACACCTTATAAAAAGCATTGCGATAAGCCAAGAATGCGGAAGAGGCGGGGTACCTAAACTGACCACGCCAGAGTATTTTCTTCCAGGTATAATCAAAAAGCTTATTTCATTTGACTGGTCTGAGCGGGTTTTTGTAAACGTAAACTTTCCAGACGCGCTTCCAGGAGCAGTAAAGAAGACGGCAGTGTTACCTCAAGGCTTTATTGGGATGGACTGGAATGTTGCTGAGCGATTGGATCCGAACAATAACCCGTACTACTGGATCAGCAGTCGTTGGCATGAGCTCAGCCGAAAAACCAACACGGATTCAGACGTTATGACGGACAGTTCTATTATAAGCGTAACGCCGATGATATCGACGTTTACGGCGGATTCTTTCATGGATACTTTAAAAAAACACTTCTCAAATGCATATTGCGGATAGAGGAAATTCTGGTTGCGTCCTGTTGTTATTGCTAATCGTTTTAGCCGCATCCGGATGCGCTAGACGCGAGGCTCCGGCCCCTATTGAATATGGAATTAAGAACGACGGCTTTGTTGATGATAATTACCAGGCGCAGCATCACCGAGTTGTTCGCGGCGATACAATCGTCAGTATTGCTAGACGATACGTGGTTTCCGTTGCCCAGTTAGCTGAATACAACAAGCTTACAAATATTAACCTAAAGATCGGTCAGATCCTTATGATTCCGCAAAGATCGGCGGCAGGAGCGGCGCCAGAAAAAGTTCAAGTTGTCTCGTCCGTACCTATCATAAAAAGCCAACAAGAAGGCAAAGAGGTTGAGTCAGCTCCGCGCAGTTTGTCATCGGATAGATATGCTGAGCAGTTGGTAAGGAGTAAACCAGCCAAAGCGTCTGATAAAGCTTCGCCTGAGGAGCTAGAGCGCAAGCTTGACGCACAACTAGCCAGTATAAAGGGCAAAAAGACGTCGCCTACGACAGAACCACAAAAGAAAAATGTCTCGCCTAAAAAAGTGGAATCAGGCCAAGTAACGCTTAACACGCCGTTGCAGGGTAAAATTTTATCTAAATACAAATCGTCGCTTGGCGATGGTTATAATGATGGGATAAATATTGCAGCTAAGCTTGGTGCGCCGGTGAGGGCAGCCGGTTCTGGCGTTGTATTATTTGCAAGCGATCAGCTTAAGGCTTATGGAAACCTTATTCTTATTAAGCACAATGACAGCCTAATGACGGTGTATGGGCATTTATCTAAGATAGCCGTAAAAAAAGGCGCCAAGGTACATGGCGGTACAATAATCGGTTTGGTTGGCAAAAGCGGCAATGTATCTATCCCGCAATTGCATTTTGAGGTCAGGCTTAATAAAGTCCCTGTAAATCCAAGTAAGTTTATAAAGCAGTGATAGGGCGTCATATCAACTGAAGCATATGCATAATGAATTTTCGGTTGTTCTGTCTACAGCGCAGTCTAAGCAGCAAGCCGAGCTTCTTTGCCATAAATTGCTGGAGCAAAATTTGGCCGCCTGTATACAGATTCACAGGACAAAAAGCTTTTATCTATGGCAGGGAAAGATAAAACAAGCCTGCGAGTATTGTTTGATAATCAAAACTAAAACGAACCTATTTAAAAAGCTGTCAACTGTAATAAAACAGCATCACACTTATGATATTCCTGAGATAATCCAACTTCCGCTTACCGACGGATTAAAAGATTATCTGAATTGGATGCGAGGTGCAAAATATGGCTTTTAAAGTCCCGAAGTATTACATATAATTCGTTCGAGTTTTTATGTAGGTGATATATGAATTACAGATATTCCCGCTCTTCTGATGCAGCTGCGGTGCAAGGTGATTATGGCCTGCGTAGCTATATGGCGAGGGTTTATAACTATATGGCCGCCGGGCTTGGTATTACCGGCGCAGTATCATATTTTGTTTATAATGTGCCAAGCCTGCTGTATACGGTACACACGTCTCCACTTAGGTATTTGTTTATGTTAGCGCCTTTGGCATTGGTCCTTATGTTCAGTTTTAGGATTCACAAGATGTCTCTGTCTGCCGCTCAAGGCTGCTTTTGGGCCTATGCTTCACTGATGGGGGTAAGTCTGTCCTATCTGTTTGTATTATATTCGGGCGAAAGTATCACTAGAGTCTTTTTTATTACTGCAATCATGTTTCTTAGTATGAGTATTTGGGGACATACGACTAAACGCGATTTAACAGAGTTTGGATCATTCCTCTTCATGGGATTGGTTGGCTTGGTCATAGCCTCGCTGGTCAATTTGTTTATGCATAGCTCTATGCTTCATTTTGTTACATCTGTTGTCGGGGTTTTGGTGTTCACTGGACTTACAGCATATGACACCCAGAAGATAAAGAGCGCCTATTACTATGGCAGCGGAAGTAGCGCTGAGGCGCTGGGTAAACAGGCGGTTTATGGCGCGCTGACGCTTTATCTTGATTTTATCAATATATTTATAAGCCTGTTGCATATTATGGGCGAGCGCAAGTGATGCGATTGGCATGCATATATGTTTCTATGGAAAAAGAAGTTTAAGGTCAATTGCGATCCGGAAAGCTATCTGGATTTCTGGCAAGATCGGATTGTAGAGTTGGCCCCGGAAGTTGCCCTTGGCGGGGTATGTGTGCTGAATTTTGACGTCTTTCCTAAAGAAATAGAATCTAAACTCAAATACAGTATCCGCAAAAGCTGTATTGATGCTGAGGTGCTTGATGAATGGATATACTTCGTCCGAGAGTGTTTGTCATCTAGAGCCGAATCCGATTCAGCTTTATTTGAATAGTATATTGTGTTCTTGGCATGCAGCTTTAAAAAGTATTAAAGACCCCATTTTTGCAAGTGAAGTTGGTTGCATATTCCCTGATGGGCGCGCCCCAGATAAGCTGAAGCAAGAAGTAGATGAGCTTATTTCGAAAAGGTGGAGTAAGTTTGTTTTAAGTATCACAAAATACGCCGAATATCCCAGAAATTACGTGCGCTTTTGCTCTAAAGAACGAAGACACAACGTATGGGAAGATAAGACTGCCAAAGCTTATTGCCTTAAGGATTTTCTGCCGTTTTTGCCGAAAGGCGTCATGCTTTTCATCAGCTCGCCTATGAATACCTCGTCTTTGTTCCATCTTCCTGCCATGACCTTAGCAAATGAAATGCAAAATACATCAATGATCTCTGTGTTTTTAGACTGGGGTGAAGAGGGATATAAGCATGATTATGATTTTTCAGAGTATGTAGAAAACATTCTAATGCCAGCTTATGTGGCTGTGTCTAATCGATTCGGCTTACCTGTTTATTTAATGGGGCATCACATGGGATCAATTGCGGCTTGTTCGCTTAGCGTACTGTTGAAGAATGATGATAAGGCTAAGCCAGCTGGGACCGTTTTGATGTCAATGCCATGGGACTTCAGGGATTACACCCGAACAGAGCAAAATGCTTTAGATCAAATCTTAATAGCTTACATCTTGCAAAAACTGGAGAAAGGAGAGCAATTCTCTTTTTTGTTGCAGATACTGTTGAATTGCTTTTATCCGGGAAAGATATTTAAAAAAATTTGCAATTTTGCCGACGAGACGGATCAAGATAAAAAAGAGCTGTTTGTGCAGATTTTCGATTGGTTATGCGACACTCGTCGTCTGTCGAAAAAGTTTGCTATGCAATTTGTACTCGATTGGTTTAAAAAAAACAGCATCATAAACAAAGAACTTTATGTTTGTGGGCAATTGCTTGACCCGAGGCGCATCATGAATCCAGTTCTTTTGATCAACCCGCTTCAGGATAAGGTCGTTCCGTATACCTCATCGAAAAAGTTTATTAGGCAGCTGCGAGATTGTTCGCTTTTGTCCCCTGATACTGGTTTTTTTGGGGTTTTTGTTGATGAAAAGGCGAATGAGATGTTTGCTGATGGTTTCAGAAGCTGGATTATAAAAACGGGGATTGAAATTGTCTAAAATCGCATTGGTAACCGGCGGCGTGCGTGGTATTGGCGCTGAAATCGCCGTTGTTCTTAAAGCGGCCGGTTATTGTGTTTTATCCACCTATAACGGAAACGACGCAGCGGCAGAAAAGTTTAAATCTGCACATAATATTCCTGTTTTTAAATGGGATGTTGCTGATTTTACTGCTTGCGGCGACGGGGTTAGAGCCATTGAAAACGCCTTTGGCCCTGTAAATATCCTCGTGAATAACGCTGGCATCACTCGTGATTGCATGCTGCACAGGATGGATATACAAAAGTGGACGGACGTTATTTCCACCAATTTAAACTCTGTCTTCAACATGTGCCGTGCGGTTATACCAGGGATGCGAGACAGAAACTTCGGCCGTATAGTCAGCATAAGTTCGATTAATGGCCTTAGGGGGCAAATAGGACAAACTAACTATGCAGCGGCAAAAGCCGGCATTATCGGTTTTTCTAAAGCCCTGGCGCTTGAGTCTGCGCGCAATAATATAACCATTAATTGCGTTGCCCCGGGCTATATAGAGACTGACATGACAAAAGCGATTCCCAGTGACGCAATAGCTGCAATAAAAGCTCAAATTCCCTGCGGACGGTTGGGCGACCCACGTGAAATTGCAGATGTCGTCAAATTTTTGGTAAGCGACAGCGCCAGTTACATCACAGGCGCAACAATAAGCGTAAACGGCGGTCAATATCTTTGCTAGGCTTAATTTAGAAATCGACTGACTAACGTAAAGTCTACTTGCCAATCTTTTTATGTTGTTATTTTTTCTCGGACGTGCTAATTTACTCAGGCTCTTTGTTTTTGATTCGTGTCGCTTGACTCTTTTATCAATCTATCAAACGGGCAGGTTTTGTTTTTAAGGATGTGTACTAATGAATAAGATTTATATTGGCAATATGTCGTATAATACCACGGAAAATGATCTTACTAGCTTGTTTGGACAGTGCGGTAACGTAGTAAGCGCTACGGTTATAAAAGATCGTTACACTAGCAGGTCGAAGGGGTTTGGCTTCGTCGAGTTTGACAGCAATGACTCGGCCAATGCAGCAGTTGAGAAATTTAACGGCTATGATTTGGGCGGACGCCAGCTCCGGGTTAACATCGCCACCGGCAAGCCTGAAGGCGGAGGCGGCAACTTTCACAGAGATAACAGGCGCGCTTAAGCCTTAGTATTTAATACATGCATAAAAAAACCGCTGCTGCTGTAGCAGCTGTGGTTTTGCTTGTATGTGTAGATACTGTGTAATTCTACAGTCATGCAGCTTTAATCTACTGGCGATAGTAGTTTTTTAAGCGCTTGCATAGTACAATCCTCGTCAAGCGCTGAGGTAATTGTGTGTTTTTGCTAGATACCATAAGGAAAATCGTTGGTTCCCGGAACGAGCGCGTTATCAAGCAATGCAGAAAAACTGTGCGGGCGATAAATGCGCTAGAGCCGGAAATATCGAAGCTCAGCGACGATGACTTAAAGAATAAGACAGCAGAATTCAAAAAGCGCATCGGGGACGGAGAAACGCTTGAGAACATATTGCCGGAAGCTTTCGCGGTTGTGCGAGAAGCGTCGATCAGAACGCTGGGGATGCGGCATTTCGATGTTCAGCTAATCGGCGGAATGGTCCTGCATGAAGGTAAAATTGCTGAGATGAAAACAGGCGAAGGCAAGACCCTTGTCGCTACGCTGCCGGTATACCTTAATGCGCTGACAGACAATGGCGTGCATGTAGTTACCGTAAACGACTACCTAGCCAGAAGGGACGCCCAGTGGATGGGCAAGGTTTATGAATTTTTGGGGTTAAGCGTTGGGGTCATCGTTAATAGTCTTAACGATTCTCAGCGGCGTGACGCCTATAATTGCAATATAACTTATGCCACTAATAACGAACTGGGGTTCGATTATCTGCGCGATAATATGAAGTTCTTCAAGAACGATTTTGCGCAAAGACCGTTTAGCTATGCCATAGTGGACG
Organism: Holosporales bacterium; assembly: GCA_031267535.1. Classification (GTDB taxonomy): domain Bacteria; phylum Pseudomonadota; class Alphaproteobacteria; order UBA3830; family JAIRWN01; genus JAIRWN01. The sequence continues at coordinate 42,266 of JAIRYS010000002.1, forward strand.
AAGTCGACAGCATCCTGATAGACGAAGCTCGAACTCCGCTTATCATATCTGGTCAAGCAGAGGATTCAACTGAGCTGTACAGGCAGGCCGACAAACTGATTCCTTCGTTGTCGAAAGACGATTATGAGGTAGACCTTAAGCAAAGGCAGGTCACGCTTACCGAAGCGGGCAATGCTCACATAGAGGATATACTCAAGCACAGCGGCTTGCTGAAATCAGAAAACCTCTATGATTTTAGTAACATGACCGTAGTTCATCACTTGAATCAGGCGCTTAAGGCGCATTTTTTGTTTCGTAAAGATGTGGACTATATAGTCAAAGACGGAAAGATCATAATTATAGATGAGTTTACCGGACGCATGATGGAAGGGCGGAGGTATTCTGAGGGGCTGCATCAAGCTCTGGAGGCTAAAGAAGGGGTCAGGGTAGAGATGGAAAATCAAACTCTGGCGTCGATTACGTTTCAAAATTTCTTTCGTACATATCCAAAACTGGCTGGTATGACCGGTACGGCGGAAACAGAAGCTGCCGAGCTGATGGACATATATAAGCTTGATACGATTGTTATTCCGACTAATGTGCCTGTTCAGCGTAAAGACCTAGATGACGAGATATATCGCACTGAAGGCGAAAAGTTTAAAGCTATCGTAGATTTAGTGAAAGAGTGCCAGTCCCGCAAACAGCCGGCGTTGATCGGAACAATAAGCATCGAAAAATCCGAGCAATTATCCCAGCATCTTAAGAAGGAAGGGATAAAACATAATGTGCTAAACGCTCGTTATCATGAAATGGAAGCTCAAATAATCGCCGAAGCAGGTCGACCTGGGGCCGTAACCATTGCTACCAACATGGCTGGACGAGGTACCGATATAAAACTGGGCGGAAACCTTGAGGCGCGGATTGGTACTGAACTGGCAGGTATAGAAGACCCAGATATCATCAGGGAAAAAACGCAGCAGTTCGCCGACGAGCTTAAACACGATTTTGAGATAGTAAAACAAGCCGGCGGGCTTTACATAGTTGGTACAGAGCGCCATGAAAGCCGAAGGATTGACAATCAGCTGCGCGGCCGTTCTGGTCGACAAGGCGACCCCGGGGTTTCAAAGTTCTTTCTGTCGCTTCAGGATGATCTGATGAAGATATTTGGCTCGAATAAACTAGACAAGGTGTTACAGCGCCTTGGGTTAGAAGAAGGCGAGGCCATTACCCATCCTTGGGTTAATAAGGCGGTTGAAAAGGCTCAAGGACGGGTTGAAGCGAGAAACTATGACCTACGTAAGCATCTGCTCAAGTACGACGACGTAATGAATGATCAACGGAAGGTAATTTATTCGCAACGTAAAGGCCTGATACTAGATGCTGATCCAGAGGTATTGAAAGAAGAAATTTTTGATATGCGTACGGAGGTAATCGATAACCTCGCGGAGCAATACATGCCGGTTTCGCTTCCGACAGATCAGTGGAATTTAGATGGTCTGGCCGAGGAATTTAACAATATCTTTGGCGCTTCGATGAAAGTCTCCATGTGGAAAGCAAGCCCTGAAGTTTCGCGCGATGTTATACATAAACAGCTAACTGACGCTGCCGAAGTCGCTTATCAGGAAAAAGAAAGCCGTTATACGCCGGAGGTTATGCGTCAGGTCGAGAAATCAGTCATGCTGCAGGTTATCGATCAGCACTGGAAAGAACACCTGCTCAGTCTGGACTGGCTGCGTCAAGGAATTAATCTGCGCGCCTATGGACAGCGCGATCCGCTTAACGAATATAAAACAGAGGCGTTTAATATGTTCGAGCTGATGTCAAACGCCATACGCTCAGACGCTGTACGTGTTATCAGCAAAATAGAGCTGTCTAATACTGAAGCTTTGAACGAATCTGCCAAAATCTCAACCTCTGAAGATACTGCTGGAATTTCACGGGCCAATTCAGCCCAGAATCTGTCAAGAAACTCCCCCTGCCCATGTGGCAGTGGCAGAAAATACAAACACTGTCACGGAAAAATCTAAGTCTGTGTAGCTGAGAACCAGATTTTTGCTGTAACGTTGATACAGCAGCGTAAAAATCAACTAAGCTTGATCGAAGAAATCACTAAGGGTTTCGAGTTGCCGCCTTAGTGAGGCAAAAATACCTTGACTGATTGGTTAAAAAAGACAATCACTGATATAGCCCAGTAGAGTTGTTGGGACAAGCGCCGAGTTTTTTTAAGCGAATGACTTCCGGCATTTGATTTTAGCACAAGTCTTGATTGTTTAGGATCAAATCTGGAATGTTGATTAATTACTGGTACTATTTTCCCCAATTTGCTGATGATTTTTCACCGATTCTAAATTTTTTATCTATGACCTTGACCACACAGCAATCGGACCAGACATTCAGCGATGTTTCCACCATATCGATTATTGCATAAAAAGGAAGAATCAGCCAAAGAATATCAATAGAAATATCCATACTAATCAACAGGCTCATACTCAGAAAAAAGCATCCCATAGGAACGCCGGCATTTCCGATAGCGGCGATGGTGGATATAAAAATCCACTGCAGAAGCGTAAATAAATTACTTTCGATTCCATTGTTTTGCATGACGTAGATAACGGTGGTAAAGATAAACGCGGCGCATCCGTTCATATTAATTGCGGTGCAAAGCGGAAATGCAAATCTGCTGATTTCTCGTGATACTTTTAAGTTGTTTTCCGCCGTTTCCATCGTTATTGGCAATGTTCCCACCGACGATTTAGAGAAAAAGGCCACCGACAACGCTGAAAGCATGGCCTTCAGCGTGGCTAATGGATTTATTTTATGCGCCCACAGGAATATTGGCAGCACAAAAATTCCCTGCACAACATTGGACAAAAGTACCACGGCCAGATATCCGCCCAGTCCCTGCAGGTTGGTTCCATTCTTCAGCTGCCCAATGGCGATGGAGATAAATCCAAACAGAGCCAATGGAAGCGCTTTCACCACCCATCCAATGATGATTAAAAACAGCCCCTGGATCATTTTAAAAAAAATATTCAGCGACCGAGATTCATTTATTGGCATATGCCTGACGGCGATTCCAATGACAATGCCTATAAAAAGAGCGCCCATTACATTATGTTCTAAAAATGGAGACAATATGTTGGATGGAATAATGCTTAGTACATAATTCGCATACTTTCCGTTCTGGATAGCATCAATGGGATTGCCGCTGACTGCTGAAGTAATATTTGCTGGAGAAATTAACAGATACAGAATGCACGCTACAGAGGAAGCAATCACCGTTGTTCCTACGGTGTACAAAAGCGTATGTTTTCCAATTTGTTTCAATTGAATGTTACCGCTCTGCTGAGATATTGAGGCAATCACCGCTACAGCGATTATTGGCAGACTCATGCATTTGAAAATCTTTATAAAGATACTTGATATAAAATCAGATATCGGCAGCATGAAATCTGCGTACCCGCATATACATCCTAAAATGATGGCGAGGGCGTACAGCATCCCATTATGTTTCGCAAGTATTTTTATTTTTAAAAAATCACTCAATAACATAGTCGCATTCTCGGAAAACTGATCAAATTTTTCTGCATCGGTAGAATTATCAAGATAGCAATTCCTAATAGACTGGCAATTAAAGGTATGGAGATTTTCAATAACGCGACAGTAAAGTCACAGAATTCAACATTTCCAAACTCTTGCTTTAGCATTTAGTCTTTCTCTTAAACTTCACAAATATAGTATTTGAGCATTGAATTACAAGACTCTACTGAATATGTTTTTGCTTTTGTTGCGACGTGTATCATATCTGTGTTTGTAGAAAATTCTTCATAATCTGCACTACATCTTTGAGGCCACGTCTTATGCCTTCTTTCCTCAAGCATTTAGAACTACAGCGCTTACGCCCTTACACAAAACTCTATCCTTGTGGCTTCATGAAGATCTCACACCGTCGCCTGATCTTAGACCAGATCTCAGGGAATTTGAGGTATTGGAAGCTTTTTAGGACTACCAGACTGAATTAAAATGACGTCAAGGCTAAGTGGTATGGGGGTAAATTCGTGCGCTAAATTAAACAATGTTCGAGACCTAAATTACCCGCCATCAATCGACGAGCAGCTTTTTATTTTAGTTTTATCCAGGGATGGGCTTTTTATTGAATTGATCCTGTTACATCACAAAGTCCATCCCGCTATCCACCACCAGTTATTGTGTTTATAAGAGGTTTCGTGTATATACAATACACATAAGCTTTAGCTTTTCGGCTGTTTTCAGCAATATATTACGGCACATTAAAACTGGTAAATAACGGTGCGCACCTCATGCAAATTTTGGCAAATAATATTCCCGAAGACGTTGACGAGACGGGCTTTGCGCCTAGCAATATCGCCTCATACCGCATAAGAAGAGGCGAAATAAAAAGCGCCGACACAATCATCTAACTTACAACCCTTTCCACTATGTTTGGCCAAGACAATCTGAGGTTGCAATTATTATTGTGATGCCACTTGGGGTTTATAGCAAATATTCAGCCTGCATGTGATACTCCGCTTCAAGTTTTTACAGTTTTGATTTTTTTAAAATGCATGATGCATATTGATAAAGACGTAAATAAGCATATAGGAAATCAATTAAGGCTGCGCCGACAGCTTATGGGACTGAGTCAAGAGAAGCTGGCAGAAAAGTTGGGGATTACGTTTCAGCAAGTACAAAAATACGAAAAGGGCGTTAACAAAATAAGCGCAGCCAGACTGCTTACTATAAGCGAGATCCTGAATACGAACATGGGCTATTTTTTCGAAGGGTTTGATAACAGCTCTGATTGCTCCGAGTATTCCCTGGAAGAAGACAGCGCCATATATGATGAAGATGTTTTTTCTAAAAAGGAAACATTAGATCTGTTGCGAGCGTATTATATGATAGGGAACGTCCAGATACGCAAGCATGTCTTGGACTTGATTCGTGCAATACCAGAAATTAACAATCTTAGCGCTTGAGCAAAATGCTTGTCGCAATAGCCCTTTAATTCTTACAGGGTAAAACGCTAATACCTTATAATGCGCTCGCAACCAAGTACTCACGTCTGGCTGCGTATCTAAGCTTCATGCATTCCAGATGAGCAAACAGCCAATCTCCCGCTGTTATCTTTAAAGTTCAAGAGCAAACACAACCCTAACGCACCGCTTATTTAGCTATAGCGTCTGGTCTGTTAGCGGTTATAGCGGCAAACTGCTTACTTAGACCGTATACAGCAACGATCCACATGCAAGCAACAAATAAGAAAACAATGCCGATAATTGGCGACAGATCAAACAGCGTCCAGCCCGGAAACAAAAACAACAACAGTTGTTGAATCGCTGCGCCACCAGATTTACCGAAGCGGCCGCCGACCACTTCAACTGCCGCTTTGCCTTTAATCTTTAGCTCATCGTCCAGCGGGATGTACGACATTTCCTTGGTTGCGTCAAACAGTGAATACTTTGTGGATTTCGCCAAAACATTTTGCGCAAAGCCTATATAAACCGCCAGCCCAATTGGTGCAATTGTTAGCCCGGCCAGCATAGGGTCGAGCAGGTATCCATACACTACAAAGAAGAAAAACAGTACGCCTGTTACCGCTATCATAACCGGGGTGACTACAGCGCTAGTGAACCAGCTGAATCGGCGAACAATGTTCATGCCGATAAGCATCATAACCAAAGCTGCAGTGCCTGTATACATCTGCAAGCGTCCCATGATGGCGTTATATTCAGTGCTGTGCGAGCAGAAAGCACGCATACGGTCTTTCCAGATGCCTTCAACCAAGTTTATGCTTACGCCATAACATATGATCAGCAGCACGATATATCCCAGATATTTTGACGTAAATATGTACTTAAAGCTTTCGCCCAAAGACATTTTAGCTTTCTTCTTTTTTGTTTTGCCTGCATTAGCCTCTGGATCATAGAAACGCTTATCGGTTAGAACGTTCCTCTCCATCCACCAGTATATACACATAATTATGACGCAAGACGAAATGACAAAGATCATGATGCTGTGAAGAGAACTGTCCCAAGCCGCGATGTTTTTGCCGCTGCTGGAGAGCTTGACTACAAGATTGCCGGCGGCTATTGCGCCAAAGTTACTGAAAAAACCAAACATACTGTAGAAACGTCTAGCTTCCTTCAGATTGGTAATCTCATTTGCATACTGCCAGAACATGAGCGATATCATCACGCTGCCCCAAAGCTCCGCCATTATATAAAACAAGGACAGCGTCCAATTGCCGGCAATCAACAGCAGCCACCTGAATCTAGGCCAAGACGCTATAACGGCAGTAAGATCCGGATGCAAAGCATCTCTGTTGGGATACAGGAAAGACACAAACAATACGAGGTATAGAGCAAAAAAAGAGGTTACTGAATAGAACAGCTTTGGACGGTCTAAGACATTAGCCAGCTTCGAATAAACCAACATAAATATGACCGCGCTGGGCAACACGGCAAACAGCTTAAGGGCGCTTATGATTTCAGCTCCACAAAGCGGAACTATCAACGCGTCTTTCGTACAGCGCAAGGTGCTGTAGTTAAAGACGATAAACAGCATCATAAAAGCTATTGGCAAAAATTTCTTAAGTTCAAAATTGTGTATAGGCCAAAGAATCGAACGGAAACCCTTAAACTCAGCTTCCTGAGCCTTTGCTGCTTTAGACATTTGTCCCTCTTTTGAAAGTACCAAAATGTATACAACCCATCATAAACTTTTGCAACCCCATTTTCCGATAATGTCACACAAACCTAGCTACAAAGCCAATTGCCTTATTTCACGCATTCTACCATCCAAACTTCTCAGCCAGATATGTCGGCAAAAAGCCATATTTAGTCTGCATTTTGTCAAACCACAGCGCCCCTAACGTTTTCTCAAGCTCCCTAGCTGACAAGCCGGTTTTTACAAGCGCTGAGTCTATAGAAGCATTTTTTGCGCCTAAAATATCGGTGTCCATAGAGTCGCCGACCATTATGCGTCTTGGCCCTAATCCAAGCGCATCTAGGCGTTCGAATACTCTGTTGTAAATAGATTTATGAGGCTTGCCATAGAATCTGGCCTCCCCGCTTAGCTCGTTAGTATATCTATCGGCAAAAAAGCCGGCGCAAAGCATTTTTGTGCGGCCGCGTAAAGCGATTCTGTCTCCGTTTAAACAAAACATAGGTAGTTTTCTAGAAGCGGCCTTTTGCAAAATTCTCATAATTTCAGTATCAGAGTCACCTTCTTTTAGGTTTGATGAAATTGCTATCGCGCCCGCTTGCATGATGTCATCTGTAAGTTGTATTGCAGTATCGCTGAACATGCTTTTACCTCCATCAGAATAGAGGTGATACAGTCTCTTCTTTGGATTATCGGCAAAAAAAATCAAAATATCTGCTGTCGCCGCATCGCCGGACGTTTGTATAAAAGTGACGCACGAAATATCTAACCCGCTGTCAGCAAGAAACTTATATATAAGCGATTCCGATCTGGACGCGTTGGTTAAAAGTACGATGTGTTTACTGCGAGTCTTTATTTCCTTCAGGCAATCATTGACGGCTGGGAATACGCTAAGTCCGTCGTATAACACGCCCCACACATCAAGGATGAAAACGTCATAATTATCGCAAATATCACGGACGCCGCCGATGGCTTTCATTCTAAACCGCTCCTTGGGATTTGGACGAATGGGGTGGAGACTAGCATGAATCTACTTTTTGCTTAAAAACTGTTTCATAAGACGATTCTTGTCCGACGACGAAAGCAGACTGTAAAACATTTGTCGCTCTAAAGCCATACCTTGAGCAAGCGTTGTTTCTTGCGTTGCTTTTATGGCCTGTTTTGCCATGATCAGCGCTGATTTTGGATTTGCGCTAATCTTTTCCGCTATATCAAATGCGCCTGAGATTAGTTCAGAACCTGGAACTACTTTAGCCGCTATTCCGTATTCAAGCGCTTGGGCAGAGCTGATAAACTCGCCTGTCATGCACATAACGCTCGCTATCTGGCGTCCTGTAAGCCTGGTAAGTCTTTGGGTTGCGCCCAGGCCGGGAATCATACCGAACTTTATCTCTGGTTGGCCGAACACAGCGGTATCGCTTGATATTATAACATCGCACATAAGCGCAAACTCTAGCCCAGCGCCTAAAGTATATCCTGATACCGCGGCTATAACAGGGATTCTACATTCGGATAGCCGTTCCCACTCTTTGCTTATAAAATCATCGGCAATGGCCTGTTGAGAATCCATCTTCAGAGCCTCTTTCAAGTCCAATCCAACAGAAAAAGCCTTATCTGTTCCGGTAATTATAACAACCTTTATGTTGGGATTTTTTTCTAAGTCGCAAAGGCAGCTGTTAAGCTTTTCGATTAACCCCTGATTAACTGCATTGAGATGCGGAAAATTCAGCCTGATCATGGCGGCGTTGCCGGATATTTCCGTCGTCAGATACGCTTTCATTACCGCCAATACTACCTATAAACATAAAGCATGTTAGTTTAGGCTTGTTAAGAAGGGGTTAAGCCATTACTACAATGACAATATCGCGTTGAGATAAAATGAAAATTGTGCAATAAAAGCAAGTCTTTGGTGTTTATGGTGATTAGTAAGTGCTGTATGAAACAAAGTTAAGCGCCGCGTCTCAAAAAATCGCAGAGGCTCTGGCTCCATCAGAAAATTTTACGTATGAAACGCTTAAGGCCATATACGACGACCTGAAGGCAAGCGGCCACAGTATAGAGATTGCCAGGCAGACTGCCAATCAGTTTTTCATTGATCATGCTTGCGAAAAATTGCCCGTCAAAGAAATAAAGGATTTTGATGTGAAAGATGTAAACGGAAATCATGAAATTCCTAATCGTCTGTATTCCATCGATGACAGCAATGATATTTTGATGTTTATCCACGGTGGCGGATGGATACAAGGTAATTTAGAAACTCATGACAGTCTCTGCAGACTGTTGGCCGTCACACTTAAAGTCAATGTGTTGTCGGTAGGCTATAGATTGGCGCCAGATACTTTGTTTCCTGCTCAGTTGGATGATTTGTTGGGCGCGTATGCGTGGTGTGCGGATAAGACAGGGAAAAACTCAAGACTAATCATTGCGGGCGACAGCGCCGGCGGAAATCTGTGCGCTGCATTATGTTTGAAATTACATGACATTTTGTACGACAGAAAGCCTGATGCGCAAATTTTGTTTTATGCGCCGCTGACGAACAATTTTGAATCTCCATCCTTCAATGTTTTCAGGCGCGGGTATGGGCTTACCGGAGACTGGATAAAATATTATATTTATCTATACACAGGAGAAAAATTGAACAATTCTGAGCGCTCTAATGACAAGTATTTATACCCAGGCTTAGCCGAGGACGCCAGCGTTTTTCCTAAAACCGTTGTTGTCTCTGCGGGGCGTGATGTTTTGTTAGATGGGCAGCTGGAATTTGTCAGCAAACTTGAAAGCGCCAATGTGCCGGTTCAGCATATAAAGATAGATGAAGCTGTGCACGGCTTTATGAACTATGGCAGAGAGTTTGCAGAGGAAGCGCTGGAGGTCTTGTCTCAGGTTTCGCAGTGGCTAGAAAAGCAGCTTGGCTAATCAGTCCGACGGATTTTATGTTTAAGCGAAGCGACTAACTTTCTTATAATGTCCAATGGTTTCCGGGAGAATGATGGTATTTTGCTGGCTTTTTGCCAGTTTGATTTTCTTCTAAACCAAGCTGTATCGATATCGTTTGTAAACAGCCAAGCATGGGCTTGGTCGAATCTGGGAGCCGAGAAGCATTCTGGACGGTTGATTAAGTCTTCATAGGCATGTACGTAATGCTGTATCATTTGCGAATCAGACCAATGTTTTTCCATCCATTTGCGAGAATAAGCCCCCAAATACTCTCTCAGCGGTTTATCTTCCACCAAACGCTTGATGGTAATATCTAAATCTTCCAGCTGAGTATTAATGATTGGTATTTGCGAAACGGCGCTGGTAACTTCATGGATCGTGGAAATTGTCCTGCTATCTAGATACGCAAGGGTTGGTTTGCCTTGAGATAAACCTTCCAGCGTCGATAAGTGGTAGCTTCCAGTCACAACTTCGTCAATCACAATATCAGACGTTTGTTTTTTGGTGAGAGTTTCCGAGTGCGGACGGCGAGCTATGCATTCAAATTCGAAATTAAGCTTTTTTTGCAGCCTTTCGATAATCTTAATGGTTTCAAATGCGCCTTTGGTATTCCAGCGACTTTCCCATGCAGATCTCATGCTGGTAGGCGAGAAAAAGATTTTACACGGCGCTTCGGTGTCTTTGGCCGTGCTCGCAAGATAATCTTGGTCAAAAATCGGGACTATATTTGGGACGATACGGGCGCGCGGATAGTACCTTTCATGAAACTGAGCCAGTACAAGCTGAGCGACCGGATCATTGATTATTTCCCGCTGACTGATTCCCCAGGTTTTGGCAAGCTTTCCCGGCTCTGTGTGGAATTGACGAATTAGGCGCTGACCTTTTTTTATATATTGATTGAAGTCTATCCCAAATTTATTTTGACTAAGGTCGATCCAGTTATGCAAGTGAACGATATCCGCTGTTTCCAACAGTTTAAGGATTTCCGGTTGATTTTTTGGCCACAAAAGGTCTTCTTGAAACACTCGGGTTTTATAAGCCAGGGCGTCTAGATTGACGAATCGGGCGTTTACCGTTGTGTGTTTATTTAGCGCATTTATAATTCTGATTGGCGAGCCCGCAAGCGGAGTGTATGAGAAATGCAGTACGCTTAGTCTACTCACACTGCACCGGCTCGTCTTCACCTTCGTCAAATTCATTCAGCTTGATTGCGGATACGACTTTTTCGTTAGGGTCTATCCTAAATACAATCACGCCTCTGGTGTTACGTCCAGTTATGCGTATGTCAGTTACAGCCGAGCGAATAAGCTTACCTTGGTCAGTGATTAACATGATATGATCATCGTCGTTTACTGGGAACGTAGCGACAACACAACCATTTTTCGGACTAACCTCAATATTCTTAATGCCTTGAACACCGCGACTTGTCGTTCTGTAAGCATAAGACGAAGTGCGCTTGCCGAACCCTCGCTCAGTAACGGTAAGAATCGATTGGTCGTTAACCATCATTAGGTCAATCTTGTCCTTGGACGTAGCGATTTCCGGCTCGCGATCTGATTCGCTTTCCGATTCCGAATCGCCCTCAACCCGTCTAGACCAGTTGTAATATCTGATATAGTCATCTCTTTCCTCTGTTGTGGCCGGGAAACTGTTGATGATTGTCATAGATATCACATGGTCGTCTTTTTTAAGCCTAACGCCACGCACGCCATTAGAACCATGACCGGCAAACACCCTTAATGCGTCAATCGGGAACCTGACACACATACCCTTATAGGTAGCCAACATCACGTCAACATTATCTTTGCAAGCGGCTACAGATATCAACTGCTCGCCTTCATCCAACTTCATGGCGATTCTGCCGTTGGTTCTAATCTTCAAAAAATCCGCCATTTTGTTTCTGCGGACGTTTCCTTTAGAGGTTGCGAAGATGATGTTTAGGCTTTCCCAGCAATCCTCATCCTTAGGAAGTACCAAAACGGTGGATATTGTTTCGCCATCAGACAACGGGAACATGTTGACCATGGCCTTGCCGCGCGATTGAAGCGTTCCCTGCGGCAGAGTATAGGCTTTGGCTTGATACACGATGCCTTTAGATGAGAAAAACAAAACCGGCGTATGTGTATTGGCAAGGAAGATATCTTGGGCAAAATCCTCATCGCGCATAGCGATACCGGCACGACCCTTGCCGCCCCGTTTTTGAAGCTTGTATTGTGCAAGCGGCACGCGTTTTATATATCCTGCCTCGCTGACAGTTATAACCACATCTTCGCGCTCGATTAGATCTTCGTCATCAATATCTATCTCGCCTTCTTCGATAGAAGTCCTGCGCTTATCAGCAAAGTTATCTTTTATTAAGGTTAACTCGTCTTTGATAATCTGAGTAACCCTTGCCGGCGATGCCAGAATATCTAAGAGGTCGGCAATACTTTTGATCAAAGCTTTCAGCTCGTCATCAATTTTCGTGCGCTCTAGACCCGTCAGCCTTTGCAATCTGAGGTCTAAAATCGCTTGAGCCTGACGTTCAGTAAGCTGGCAAATGCCATTCTCGACCACATTTCCGGCGTCATCAATCAACTTGATAAGGTCTAAAACATCAGTAACGGCCCACTTTCGCGATAACAAGCGCTGCTTGGCGTCTTGGGCGTCTTGACTGCTTTTGATAAGGGCTACAACTTCGTCAATGTTGGCAACCGCAAGGGCCAGACCGATGAGTAGATGAGCGCGATCTCTGGCTTTATTAAGCTCAAATTGCGTGCGCCGAACAACAACTTCCCGCCTGAAGCTCAAGAAGGCCACAAGCACTTCTTTAAGCCCCATCTGGACAGGCAGCCCATTATGCAAAGCCAACATATTAACGCCAAATGACACCTGAAGCTGCGTATGTCGGTACAGTTGGTTCAAGATCACCTCTGGCGAGGCGTCTCTTTTAAGCTCTATAACCACTCTAACGCCTTCGCGATCAGACTCATCGCGCAGATCTGATATGCCTTCTACCGTTTTATCGTTAACGATTTCAGCTATATGCTCTACCAGGCGGGCTTTGTTAACCTGATACGGGATTTCGGTTGCGATTATTGCAAACTTGCCGCTTCTAATCTCTTCAACATGGGTTTTGGACCTGACCGTAACTGCGCCGCGGCCACAGCTGAAATAGCTGTATATTCCGCTGCGACCAATTATTGACGCGCCTGTAGGGAAATCCGGACCGGGGATAATTTTAATAAGCTCGCTAACATCAACGTCTGGGTTATCAATTACCACATGACAAGCGTCAATCACCTCGCCCAAGTTGTGCGTTGGGATATTTGTCGCCATACCAACCGCAATACCGCCTGCGCCATTGACCAACAGGTTCGGAAACCTGGCCGGCATTAATCTAGGCTCGACCGTAGACCCGTCATAGTTTGGTTGGAAATCGACTGTATCGAAGTCAAGGTCCTCGAATACGCTGTGCGAGATTTTTGAAAGCCGCGCTTCTGTGTAACGCATGGCAGCGGCAGAATCTCCGTCCATCGATCCGAAGTTTCCCTGCCCATCGATAAGCGGAGAGCGCATAGAAAAATCCTGCGCCATACGAACCATAGAGTCATAGATAGGCGCATCGCCATGCGGGTGATACTTACCCATCACATCACCAACTATCCTGGCGGACTTTCTGTACGGCTTGTTATAGTCGCAACCACCTTCCTTCATTCCGTATAGGATTCTTCGGTGCACGGGCTTTAAGCCGTCGCGCACGTCAGGCAAAGCTCTTGCGACAATCACACTCATCGCATAGTCGAGGTATGACCTCTTCATCTCAGCATCTAACGGAGCTAAAGTGACGTCCTTATCTTCTGTTTCTGTTGCCAAAATGGTTCCTCTAATATGCTAAATGCCGAAGCGCTGGGTGCGAGGCGTTAAAATGGGATATCGTCGTTAAGATCCTGAAAAGGATCGGATCCGCCAGACGCAATATCGCCTGCGGGCGGCGTTGTCGAATCGCTTTCCGGGGAAGCTCCGGCAGGCTTGTTATCCAGCATAGTTATTTCCCCTCGAAAATTTGAAATCACAACCTCTGTAGAGTATCTATCTACGCCCGAGGTATCTTGCCATTTTCTTGTCTGCAACTGCCCTTCGATGAAAACCTTCGATCCTTTATGTAAATATTTTGAGGCAATTTCAGCGAGGTTTTGATTGAAAATAACCACTCGGTGCCATTCCGTCCTGTCCTTGCGCTCGCCAGTGGTCTTATCTTTCCAGCTTTCCGACGTCGCAAGCCTTAAGCTGACAATCTTAGCGCCATCCTGACTTACGCGGATCTCGGGATCGCCGCCCAAATTGCCAATTAACATCACTTTGTTCAAACTACCCGCCATAATTAACTCCTAGGCATTAAAACCACAGCAAACACACATATACGCTTACCCTTAAGCGACCTTAAGAGAGCCTTCCAAACGCTGAAAGGCCGCACCTTCATCTAAACCTTCTATCGCCGCATACTCGCCGACCAAACGCTCTAAAGCCAATTGATACATCAAACGCTCGCTGTAAGACTGCTTGCCGCCGGCGCCAGAACGAAACAGGTCCCTAACAACTTCTGCTATCTGAACAACGTCGCCTGAGTTTATCTTGGATTCGTACTTAACGGCTCGACGACTCCAAAGCATACGATTGATTTTGCCCGGCTCTTCTAGGACTTGCACAGCCTTCTGCATCTGCTCGCTTGAGCACAGCGGCCTAAGCCCTACTGAACCGGCTTTGCTTACCGGCACTCTAAGCTTCATACTATCCTTGTCGAAAGATATAACAAGAAGCTCCAGGATAGCTTCGTCTATGGTTTGTTTTTCGATATCGATTATTTTTCCAACGCCATGAGCTGGATAAACTACTGATTGTCCGACCGAAAAACGCTTGCTGCTAGCTGCCAAGACTACCACCTTTTTAGAAAAGACTTTCTGCTAGTTCAGTAGAACACATTCTGCTATCCTTTTCAAGGTTTGTGAAGCGAGTTGCGCTTAAAATTCTCTCAGCTTTCTTGAGGACGTTATGGCGGATGAGAGCACACGGATAGAAAGAACCTCGGTTGAATCGTTTGACTACATGCTGGGGCAGGTCATGCCCGTGCTGGATCATGGTTTCATCCGCGTAATAGACTATATGGGCGACGATGCTTCAATTGTGCAAGCAGCGCGGGTCTCTTACGGTAAAGGGACTAAGCAATCGAAGCAAGATGCCGGATTGATCGATTATCTTATGCGTAACGACCACACTTCACCGTTTGAGATGTGCGAGATTAAGCTACATATCAAAATGCCGCTGTTTGTCGCCAGACAATGGCTTCGCCATCGAACCGCCAGCGTTAACGAATATTCTGCCCGGTATTCCGTCTTAAACGATGATTTTTATGTACCTGACGCCAGCCGTATATGCGCGCAGTCTCAGTCCAACAAACAAGCTAGCGGAGAAGCTCTGCCTTTGGACGTAACCAAACAAGTTATTGATACCATAGAATCAGTTTCAAGGTTTGCTCATGATAAATATAAAAAGTTGATTGATTTAGGTTTAGCCAGGGAAGTCGCTCGCAGTATTATACCTTTAAATACCTATACCGAGATGTATTGGAAAATCGATTTGCACAATTTACTGAGGTTCGTAAGGCTTAGAAATTCTTCTCATGCGCAGTACGAGATAAGGGTTTATGCCGAAAAAATTCAAGAACTTCTAAAGGCTTGGGTGCCGCATGTTTATGAGTCTTTTATGAAACACAAAATGTGTGCTGATGAAAAATTAACTTAATTTTTATGAAAATTATGTTATTTCGACTTGGTGATGTTTGAGATTTGTGATATAATACTCAGTGTTATGAAAAGGTTTAGTTACATCGTTTGGTTAAAAGTAACTGTTGCCGCCGTTCTTGGCTTTACGGTTGAGAATGGGATGTCGGCTGCCCCTTATGATGTAAATCTAGTTTCAGTTGAACAGGCTCGTGACGTCCAAAGTAAGCCTAAAGGTAAGAAGAGCAACAAATTCGGGTTGTCGTGGTTGAGTGCAGCCGGTGCGTCAGTAAAGGACGACGCGGGCATGTTTATAGGTGGCGACATTTCTTTGAGGGTCGCCCCATCGGACAATCGTATAACGCTTTTAGACAGCAGGCAATCAAGGGACTTAAAACTGCAAAGTGGATCAGTTGTATCTAAGGTTGTTTTCCCTTTTAGCCCGCACTTTTCAGCTTCTATCGGGGCGGACACTGAATTTGTAAGGCTAGATGCTGTCGATCCTCAGATTAACTTGCTACACAGCAGAAACCGGCTAAGATACGGACCTAATATGGGCGTGGGATTATCTTTTGGATCATTGACCGTCAAGGTGTCTTATTCGCGTATGTTCCCGCTTAAAAAGATGAACGGCTTATCTTCGTCGGATCAATATATGCGACGTGGAGAGAACAAGTTTGGTTTGTCTGTGTTGATGGGATTCTAAAATATTTCAGCGTTTTTTTATCGCGTGACTGTTGCATTATTTCGACAGTATACTTCTCGTGTCTTTCCGACAGTAATGTCAGTCGTTTATAATGCTTCGGCGTAGACCTCATGATGGATAATTTAGATATAACCCTGTTTGAAAATGACCTTCCGTCTGGGCTTGATCTTGGGGACGAGATAGCCGTTGACAGCGAAGCTATGGGGCTTAACATACACAACGACAGGCTGTGTCTTGTGCAAATCGCCAACAGCGCCGGCAAATGTTTTCTGATAAAAATCGACAGTCCAGTTAAACCGGCCCCAAATCTTACCGAAATTTTGCGTTCACAAAAACTTACCAAAATCTTTCACTTTGCTCGCTTTGACGTAGCTTTACTCAATAAAACTTTCGCCGTCCAGGTAAACAATATATTCTGCACTAAGATTGCCTCGAAATTAGCCAGAACCTTTTCAAGCAAGCATGGTCTTAAAGATTTATGCCGAGATCTGCTTGATGTTGAGCTTTTAAAACAAGAGCAGACCTCAGATTGGGGGGCAGACAAGTTAACCCGAAAACAGCTTAAATATGCTGCCAGCGATGTGTTATATTTGCATCAACTTAAAGCAAAATTGCTGAAAATGCTGATACGCGAGGACAGGGATAAATTGGCTTACGATTGCTTCAAAAGCCTTAGCACAATCTCTGAGTTGGATATATTAAACATAAATCCCGACGCCTTGTTTTCTCACTAAGATAGCGTTGCGAAATTGACCAGAATATTACTCAAGCTTAGAATGCCTCACAAAACCCACACATCTTAGCTTTCGTTGCCCTGCTCTTATTAAATTACAAGTTTTTTTAACAGTGCTTGTCAGAGAGAATTAAAAGGCTGTAATCACTGCGCGGTCCAACCTCCGTCGATAACCAATGAGGCCCCTCGCATTTGATCAGCTGCTGGGCTGCACAAGAAAAGCACTGCCTGCCCGATTTGTTCCACGGTCACAAACTGTTGAGACGGATGTTTTTCCGAAACCAGAGCCGATTTCTCATCTTCAATCGTAGCGCCTTTCTGTTCTGCTCTATCTGAGATTTGCTTTTCTACCAAAGGAGTTAACACCCATCCCGGACATATAGCGTTGCAGGTAATATTGGTTTGCGCTGTTTCGAGAGCCACTACTTTTGTGAGTCCTATAACTCCGTGCTTTGCAGCCACATAGGCTAATTTATCAACGGAAGCAACAAGCCCATGCGTGGATGCGATATTTATGATTCGTCCATGTCCTCCTTCTCTAAAGATAGGCAGCGCATGCTGTATAGCAATAAAAGGCGCGGTTAAATTGACGGCAATAATATCGTTCCACTTTTCAATAGGCATTTTTTCGATCGGAGATACATATTGAATTCCGGCGTTGTTTACCAAGACGTCCAGTCTTCCAAATGTACTCACGATTGCTTGGAACATGCTCGCAATCTGACGGGGATCTTTCAGATCGGCGTTGATGTAGGTCACCCTCGTTCCAAACGTGGAAACCTGCGTGACAGCGCTATCCACGTCACCAAAGCCATTTAATACGATACCATAACCGCCTTTGGCCATTTCCATTGCAATACCAAGGCCTATTCCGCTTACAGAACCGGTGATGAGAGCAACTTTTCTGCCAGCCAGCGCAACATTAAAACTTAGAAATAGTGAAAAAAACAGAACAAACGTCTTCTTCATTCGCATTGACTTGGCCTCGTAAAACACATACTCGACTAGATAACACGGCTGTTTATTAAAACCAACGCTTAAATGAGATAGCCCTCGCTTTTCAGTGGCAGCCTATGCCGATCTCTCCACAGGATTATTTTTGGAAAAATTTGACAATAAACTGCAAATGTTGTATACTGAGAATCAAGTTATGAAAAAACTGTAATAGTTATCGCGGCAATCGTCGTATCTGCAGTCCATTGCCGCTGAAGCGCAAAAGACGAGTATCCCAGTTTTCGATTCGGAAGGCCAATCGGTCAGGAGCGGTCTGGCTCTGGCAAGCTTTGATGTGAACTATGAGTCGGTTGGCAGGAATGCCGGCAGGCTTGTCGCCAAACTGCTGAGAGGCGCATCTGCTAAGAGCCTTTCGCCCGTTTTCCCAAAAACTGAAGACCACAAATGCTTCATTAATAAAAAGTTGGCAAAAAAGTTTGTGATTCAAATTCCGGAGAACGCCACCGTTGTAGAGTGACGAAATGATGAAAGCTACCGCTTAAATAAGTCAGGCGTCTATGTTAGTGGCGTAAAGCGCGTTTTCTTGTATGAACGCCTTGCGTGGACCGACTATATCGCCCATAAGCATAGAAAACGTATCGTCAATTTGCTCGTACTGCTCGTTTCCGATGGATACCCTGTAAAGCGAACGAGCGTTTGGGTCAAGCGTCGTTTCCCAGAGCTGCTCTGCGTCCATTTCCCCAAGCCCCTTATAACGCTGGATACTAAGCCCCTTTCTTGCTTCTAGCATGAATGAATCGAACAGTTTAATTGGCGACGCGACAACGGTCTCTTTATCACGTATAGATAAAACCGCCGGATAATCCAACATCTCGTGCAGCTCATCAGCCAGCTTACCAATGATCTTAACCTCCGTTCTGTCCGGGCTGTCCAGTGGAATCTGATAGTGGCCGTTTACCCCACGCTCGGTACGCGTAACGCTAACCCCTCCGCAGGCGCTCTCTGCTGTCAACCAAGCTGCGCTGTCAAGCGCATTCAGTCTGTCAGACAGGGCTTCAAGATAATTTGCAGGCCGCGAGTCACTAAACAATCCTGCAAACGAAGCTTGTTCTATCACGTCGGCCAAACAGCTTGAAAAATACGGCGCAGAAACCGCTTGCTTGAACTTAGATATTGTTTTAAGCAGCCCTTTTAAGGCCTCTCCTGCGAAGCTGTTGCGGGACTTTTGGCCGGTTACAACTGCATCTAAGGCAATATCGAACAAATAATCGTCCAAAGCGTGCTCGTCCTTAAGGTACACCTGAGAGTTACCACGTTTTACCTTATAAAGCGGCGGCCTGGCGATATAAAGGTATCCTTGCTCAACCACCTCGCGCATATGGCGATAGAAGAATGTAAGTAACAGCGTTCGTATGTGACTTCCATCAACATCCGCATCGGTCATTATTATGATTTTATGATAGCGAAGCTTTCCGACGTCAAAGTCACTTGCGCCAATTCCGGTTCCGAGCGCAGAAATTAAGGTGGTTATCTCAGCTGAGCTTAACATTTTATCGAATCTAGCTCGCTCGACGTTAAGAATTTTGCCACGCAAAGGCAAAATCGCCTGGAATTTACGATCTCGACCTTGTTTGGCTGAGCCCCCAGCGCTGTCTCCCTCTACTATAAACAACTCGCTTTCGGCTGGGTCTTTGCTTTGGCAATCGGCCAATTTACCGGGCAAGGTAGCCAATTCCAGTGCGCTTTTCCTCCTCGTCAGCTCGCGCGCTTTTCTTGCAGCCTCGCGGGCGGTAGACGCCTCGATAATCTTGCCGACAACTCGCTTGGCGTCAGCGGGATTTTCTTCCAGCCATTCAGACAACTTATCGCCGACTATACCCTCAACGACTACTCTTACCTCAGACGACACCAGCTTATCTTTGGTCTGAGATGAGAACTTGGGATCAGGCGCCTTCACTGATAAGACGCCGGTTAATCCTTCTCTGGCATCATCACCTATAAAATTAATTTTGTCTTTTTTGGCTCCGGCAACTGTAAGCAAGTATGCGCCTATGGTCCTAGTAAGTGCGTTTCTGAACCCAGCAAGGTGAGTGCCGCCGTCACGCTGTGGGATGGTGTTGGTATAGCAGCACATATTCTCGTGATAGCTGTCATTCCACTCAAGCGCCAAGTCAACCAAAATGCCGTTTTTTTCGCCAAGTATGCGGATAGGATCCTTTTGTAAAGGTGTTTTGTTGCGGTCAAGATGCTTAACAAACGCTACGATTCCACCATCGTACAGCATTCTTGTACCTTCGCGCTTATCCTCAGATCGCTCGTCCTTAAGGTCTATCGCGATGCCAGAGTTGAGGAAAGCCAACTCTTTTAAACGGCGCTCAACAACCGAATAATCAAAGGTTATATTAGTAAAAACATCCGGCGACGGCCAGAACCTGACTGCAGTTCCTCTACGATTAACCGCCTCGCAAACCACGCGAAGAGGAGCCTCTGCATTGCCGTCAATGAAACAGATGAAATGTTCTTTATCGTTGCGCCAAACGGTCAATTCAAGCTTGCTGGATAAAGCGTTTACCACAGACACACCCACGCCATGCAAGCCGCCAGAGATTTTGTAAGAGTTTTGATCAAACTTACCGCCGGCATGCAGTTTTGTCATGATAACTTCGGCGGCAGAAACGCCTTCCTCCGCATGTATGTCGACCGGCATACCCCTTCCGTCGTCGCAAACCGACGCTGAACCGTCAACATGCAAAGTGATTTCTATATTTTTACAGTGGCCTGCCAGAGCCTCGTCTATAGAGTTGTCGACGACTTCAAAGATCATGTGGTGAAGGCCGGTTCCGTCATCGGTATCCCCGATGTACATACCGGGACGTTTTCTTACAGCCTCAAGGCCACGAAGAACCTTAATGGAACCCGCATCATAATTTTCGTCAGTCATAACATCCTTCTATAGCAAAACAGAAAGGCAGGGTGGGGGGATTCTGCCCCCCCCCCTTTACACAGGCCGTATTATGGCCTCTGCGTGTCATAAAGTAAATGCTATTTCTGCCGGACTGTTAGTCAAAGACTGTAGCAATCATCTAGCTTTAGCCATAAGACGTTTGGTTGTTTAAGTCAGAAAGGACGACCATAATGCTTAATCTACACTTGGCGCTGTTCCTAATTCTCCGCTAGAAACACGAACATTCGCTTCGGCATTCAGCAGATCCTTTCGTACTCGGTCTATTTGACCTCGTAGAAGCACACCAAAGAGGTTGTGCTCATGTTCATATTTTTCGAGCAAAGTTAGCGATTTTGTCTTTCGTAACATTTCTATTACTTTTGTCTTTGCCATTGGCGTGCTTGTAGCGCCACTAGAGTCAGGTAAGGCGACAAAGGCAAGAACCCCAGAACAAGGATTCCTAAGCTTCCTATCTTCAGGGTTCCATACCAACAGTCACGTTTTGATATTATTCTCGAAAGGAGCAACATCGCTGGCGATCTTTCTGTATTCTAATGCGCTAAGTATAAACTCACTATCGCCGTACAATGCCCCGAACATATCAATCACATCGGGATTATCTCTCCCTATATGTAATTCAATTAAATGGCTTTTGACGTCACGAAATATATCACCAACTTCTGGATTTGAAGTCACGAGATGTTCGTAGGGCCACTTGTTGCATGTAAGACCAAGCGGAAGAAAATGTCTCCTATCAATCACGTGTTTAACTCTGTCAAAAGACGCACCAAGATATAATGTTTTTTTGTCTAACGCGGGAGGCAATAAATCAAGTAGACCAAAGACAACCTCCGCTTTTAAGGTCGCCGGTGTTTTTGTTCTCCCTCTCATCGTCCTTGCCCCTTGTGCAGGGGCAATTGACTGCAGAAGAACGCATCCAAATACAGCCGCGTGACAAAAAAACTTATTCATAATCAAATCTATCAAAACTAATATCTTCTAATATAAACAGTTTTTCTTGCCTTTTGCAACTTTTTTTGCAAAAGGCAGTATTTTGTTTCATATATTGAAGCGAAAGTGCATGATATCACCGTCTTTCAGGATATATTCCTTTCCTTCCAGACGAACTTTACCGGCGTTCTTAGATGGCAACTCGCCGCCAAGTGATACATAATCATTGTAGGCAACAGTTTCGGCGCAGATAAACCCACGTTGAAAATCAGTGTGAATAACGCCGGCCGCTTCTGGCGCCTTGGCGCCGCGCTTTATAGTCCATGCGCGCGATTCTTTCTCGCCAGCGGTAAAGAACGTGATTAAATCAAGCAGCTGGTACCCTTCGTGTATCATACGCGACAATCCGGCTTCAGTCAGGCCAATGGATGCAAGATATTCATGCTTTTCATTATCGTTGTCTAGAAGTGCAATCTCGGCTTCTATGGCTGCGGAAACGACAACGAGTCTGCTATTTTCTTTCTTGACCAGCTCTGCGACTTGTGCCGTAAACTTATTCCCAGATAAAATTTCGCCTTCTGAGACGTTACATACATAAAGCACAGGCTTGCTGGTCAATAACTGCAATTCCTTAAACAGTTTGATTTCTTCCAAATCATTTAAGGTAATTTTTCTGGCCGGGATTGATTTTGCCAGGCTATCGATTGCTCTGTCTACTAAACTTAAAGTTAGGCCAATCTCTGGCCCCTTGTCTATACGGTGTTTTTTCTCTAAAGCAACCTTACGTTTTTGTAGACTGTCAAGGTCGGCGAGCATTAGCTCTGTCTCGACTATCTCGGCGTCACGGATCGGATTGATTGAACCTTCCACGTGGGTGACGTCATCATCCTCAAAACACCGCAGAACATGAAGAATGGCGTCTACTTCCCGAATATGCCCCAGAAACTGATTGCCCAGCCCTTCGCCCTCGCTGGCTTTTTTGACCAGCCCCGCGATATCCACAATTTCCAGCTGAGCGTTAATTTTTTTTGCTGAATGAGCCAGCTCGGCCAACTTATCAAGACGCTGGTCAGGCACGTCAACTAGGCCAATATTTGGGTCAATCGTACAAAAAGGATAGTTAGCTGCTTGGGCGGCTGCTGTTTGAGTAAGCGCATTAAACAACGTCGACTTGCCTACGTTAGGTAGACCAACAATCCCGCAGTTTAGTCCCATAATTATTTGGCCTCGGCGGCCGTTTCCTTGACAACGCTAACCAGCGCAGGACGCAGCAATCGGTCATGTATAATATAGCCAGTTTGGAACACTTCCGCTATTTGCCCTGGTTTAATATTGGCATGTTCGACCTCGACCATAGCCTGGTGATGCGCTGCGTCAAAGGCGTCGCCAGGCGCAGCTTTTACCGGCTTAACGCCATGGCGCTCAAGAACGGCCATAAGTTCTTTTTCGGTCATCTTTATTCCCTCAATCAGGGTTTTACCGCCGGCGTCTCCGGCTGCGGCAAGCGCTCTTGAGAAATTGTCCAACACCGGAAGAAGGTCGTGTGCAAACTGGTTTAAAGAATGTTTGATCAGATCTTCTTTTTCGCGTTGAAAACGCTTCTGCAGATTTTCATTTTCGGCCATGGCGCGCAGTAACGAATCCTTCAGTTTTGACTGTTCGTCCTGCGCCACCGCAACCTCTGCCGCTTGCTCAACCGTTGTTTGCGTCTTTGCATCATCGACGCATGGTTCAGCCTTTGCTTCAAAAAAAGAATCGTCTGAATCTTTCTTAGCGCTTTCAGCATCGCTACTCGAGCGTTTTTCACTCATAATTGCCCTCTTATTTGCTCTAAAACATCTTTTCTACTATCCGAGCCGTAAAATCCACCAAAGGGATTATTCGACCATAATTTATACGCGAAGGACCGACAACGCCGACCGCGCCAATCATCTTTGACCCCGGCACGACGCATGGCGCGATTATAACCGAACAGCCAGATATATTAAAAAGCGAATTCTCTGATCCGATGAATATCTGTACCCCTTCGGCGGCAACTACCAAATCCAGCAATTGCTTTATGGTTTCTCTGGTCTCAAGTGTGTTGAACAGTTGGCGCATTTGCTCCAGTTCGTCGGCCTTTTGCACATTGTTCAGAAGGTTAGACCGGCCCCGTACGATATAGCATTCGTTATTATAGCTTGTATGGGACTTCACCGCCAAGCCGCTTTCCAGCACACGCATGGTTAGTTCGTTAAGGTGCTCTCTTTGTGCCTCTATGCCGTTTTGCACAAGCCATTGCACCTCAATCAGCGTACGATCGGTAATGATGTGGTTAAGGAAATTGCTTGCCTCGTTCAGTATTGAGGGGGTTATCTCAGCCGGCGTTTCTATAACTCTGTTCTCAACCAAACCGTCCGAAGTAACAATGACAATTAAAGCCCGCCTTGGCGCAAGGTAAACAAATTCAATATGTTTAAGATTTGAATCGCCTTTAGGGGCAATTACCAGACTGGCGCACTTGGTTAGTCCAGATAAACTGTGGGCAATTTCCTCTAGAATATCAGGAACCGACTTACCGATAATAAGCGTTTTATGTTCTATCGATTCTCTTTCGTCTATGGTTAGGTTGCCCACTTCAAGCAACGCATGAACAAACATCTGCAGGCCCTCGTTGGTTGGGACTCTGCCAGCCGAGACATGAGGCGCGTACAACAATCCCGCTTCTTCCAGGTCCGACATAACGTTTCTTATGGTCGCTGGCGACAGAGTAATGCCAATACTCTCGGACAGTGTCTTGGACCCTACAGGCTCGCCAGTTTCGATATACATGTCGACAAGACGCTTGAACACCTCTTGTGCGCGCTTATCTATATCAGACAGATAGATCATAAAACTCGTGACTTTATAAGCAACGCAAGTATATATTCATCGTCGGCAAATATAAAGAGCAGGACAAAACATGGCCCGCAATAATCGAGGTGTGGCCGAGCTTAGGCCGATATCTTTCGAACCGAATGTAATGAAACATCCGGAAGGAAGTTGCCTTGTGAAGTTTGGCGACACCCATGTCATGTGTACCGCTTCGGTTGAAGAAAAAGTGCCTGTATTTCTAAGAAATAAGGGGCAGGGATGGATCACAGCGGAATACTCTATGCTGCCCCGCGCGACAAATACCCGCACAGAAAGAGAGTCCGCCAAAGGGAGATTAACTGGTCGAACCCAAGAGATTCAAAGACTGGTTGGCCGGGCGCTTAGGTCTGCGGTTAACCTTAAAAGCCTGGGCGAAAGGCAAATACATATAGATTGCGACGTTATCCAGGCCGACGGAGGAACCAGGACCGCTTCAATTTGCGGAGGCTATGTTGCTTTGGCTTTGGCGTGCAAGAAATTAATGGCCCAACATACCATTCGCCAACCGCCTTTGTTGGACAGCGTAGCGGCCGTCTCCTGCGGCATAGTAGGAAGCGTTGCTCTTGTGGATCTGGATTATGAAGAGGACAGCAACGCTTATGTAGACGCTAATTTTGTCATGACTGGGGTCGGAAAGCTTATAGAAGTTCAAGCAACCGGCGAAGGCGGCGCTTTCACAAGCGATCAGATGAATAATCTGCTGCTAATGGCCTCAACGGGCATTAAAGAGATCACTCGCAAGCAAATCGAAGCGCTGTCGATGTTTTAAAGTTTGACGACCGCGCTCAAGCCTACCAGGTGT
The DNA here is from genome assembly GCA_031267535.1 of Holosporales bacterium. GTDB lineage: Bacteria > Pseudomonadota > Alphaproteobacteria > UBA3830 > JAIRWN01 > JAIRWN01. The sequence goes on from JAIRYS010000002.1 coordinate 67,604, forward strand.
GTTTTTTCGAGCTGCGCGTGTTTGATTGTCCGACTGCAATAACAAAGAGCGAGCTTTTTCAGGGAAAAAGCTCGCTCTTATGGCGATTAAAAGCTAGTTATTCAACTAACTTATACTTACTCTGAAGACGCCTCCCCTCTTCTTACCAGGGCGTCTAACTTAACCATAACCTGAGGTAACTCAGGTTTACTGGAAATTAGAGCAGACCAGCTGGAACCAAAACGCTCGCCCCCACATTGTAACTCATTCAGCTTGTATACATGCCACAAAAGCTGCAGTTTAAGCGGATCAGTCACGTCTGGTGACAGCTCATCCTGTAAAAAGTGGAATTTATACGCCCGAACGATATTAGGCCCGGATCCTTCATAACCAAGCGCCATGATAACACGTACGCTAGTTTCTTCTGTCATTACACGACAAGCTTCTGCCGCTACATAACGACCTTCCTCTATATCCGTCAGAGCTGAAGGAAAGAAACCAGGATGAAAACCAGCAGAGAATCTGGAATAAATGCCGAACCAGTCAAACATTGGACCGGGATCTATGGCTCCTCCTGGACGCAAATCAGACTGCCCTAACACATTACATCCGGGAATACCATACCTAGCCTGCAGCCCACATATAAGCCCTGCAGCTGCATCAAGCTGCGCCGGGGGATAAACGTACCAAAAATTCGGATCTCCTGGTACTTGTTGTGGCACGCCAAAAACTTCGAACGCCTGAGGTGCGGCTCTACTCCCAGGAGTCAGCAGATGCACGGTAACCGCCCAATAGTTAAACATGTTTTTACCACCAAAACCTGACTGTCCCAAGAGGTACGATACAGCGCAATCGGGATTAACGAAGCAAATAATCCTCCCGTCCGGCGTAATTCCAAAGTGCGCAGAAGTGCCATCTTTTTCGTAACATCCACGCAGCACGTCAAGACGTGGAGTATGAGCGTAGCGCAGCGCTATATGCCCCCAATGTCCCCCATTATAGTCCGCAGGAACACGCGCATCCTTCCGATCTACATCGGCAAAGCGCCTAAACATAAAGCCGCTTGCGCATCGACTATTGTCCAAATGCTCATTTTCAATCTCAACTCCTGGCAGGCTAAAATCTGGCATTGCGCCGCCCGCTACAGATGCAATGAATGTAAATAACAACACACATAAACTTTTCATAAAAAAACCTCATAACATAACCTAGTATTTTATAGCACATCGGTTTATGGATAAAAACAATTATTTTCCTAATAGCCTGCTGCAAAAAATAAAAATTGTAAATATTTTACGAATAAAATACTATCCGCAGAAAAGAAGGTTTTTGGAGAGCGTTATCTAGTGAGTATTGTCTATGTAAGAGACGGAAATCTTGAGCAAGCGATGCGTGCGCTTAAAAAGAAGATAAGTCTTGAAGGGGTGTTAAGAGAATGCCGTCGTCGCAGTTACTTTGAATGTCCGTCGCAAAAGCGTATGCGCAAGAAAGCAGAAGCCGTCCGTCGTACTCGAAAAATGCTACGTCGTCGCCACGAAATTAATGGGTTTTGACCGTATGAATTTACTTGGATTGATATAATTTGCCAGATGTAGGAATAAGTTTGTTGATGAGTCCTGCTAGATTTCCAAAGCGCCGAACTAATGGTGTTTTGAAGAGCTTTTCGTTTTAGTCTACCTAGATATTTAGGTAACCGGGCTTATGCGATGTTGCATCCATCGAGGAGGTCCTCTCGACCTTCGAGCTGTCGCTTTAGCGATGTTCTATCGTGCTTTGTTGTTGTAGAGGGGGACTTGTGTTCTAGTGTTTTTCGGTGTATCGGCTTAGGGACTTGGACGAATGGGCTGGAGTCTAGCATGAATCTACTTTTTGCTTAAAAACTGTTTCATAAGACGATTCTTGTCCGAGTATTATAAGAATGGTGTGATGTTGGTAATCCTTCCCCCCCCCCCCTTATGTAGCAAGGCTGGGTCATCGTCTCTGCAGAATGTGTGTGGTCTAGGCGCGTTCTCTGATGGTTCAGCTGCTGAAAAATTGAAAAAATTCCTCAAAAAACTATC
>JAIRYS010000029.1 GCA_031267535.1 Holosporales bacterium
ATGCTCAGTAATTGGAGGGATGACGAAAACTCCAACCATGAGCGTGCGCTACGAGCAAAAAGAGGATTATGTTGGCGGCGCGGCCGTCGTTGCTAAGCATTTACGCGAAGCCGGCGCAGATGTAGTGTTTACAACCGTTTTAGGCAATGACGAATACGGGAAGTATATACAACAAGACCTGAAAGACAGCGGCATTAAGGTTAACGCCATCATTGACGACAATCGGCCAACTACTAACAAGAATGCCATTGTTGTAGGCGGCTATAGGCTTCTTAAGATAGATACGGTCGATAATAGAGCAATATCCAATAAAATCCTTGATAAGGCGTCAGGCTACATTACGACCTCTGAATGCGAGGCTGTAGTTTTCAGTGATTTTCGACATGGAATTTTCGCTAAGGAAACAATCCCTTCGCTCATAAAAGCTATACCAAAAAATCAACTAAAAATCGCAGACAGTCAGGTGGCTAGTCGCTGGGGAAATATTTTGGATTTTAAAGGTTTTGACCTCATAACCCCCAATGAACGTGAAGCTCGCTTCGCCCTTGGCGATCAGGATTCGGTTATCAGGCCGCTGGGCACTGAGCTTTATGAACGTTGCAACTGCGGCGTCATGATACTGAAGGTTGGCGAAAAGGGCGTTATGGTTTTCAGAAGTAAAAACATCAATTCTCCTCGAGCTTTTTTTAATATAGACGCGTTTTGCAAAAATGCAGTTGATGCGGTTGGTGCAGGCGATGCGATGCTGGCATATGCAACGCTGGGGATGTTGGTTTCCAAAAGTCCTGTAATTTCTGCTGTGCTTGGAAGTTTTGCTGCGGCGATTGAATGCGAAACGGACGGCAATATGCCAGTAAAGCCAGAGAATATAGTCGATATGATTGATCGACTGCAATCTTTGAGATTTTGATATTAGGGAATCATCTATGATCTATTATCACCACATAGGAGCAAGAAGCGGAACCTTTCCCCTTCGTATTCCAAAACCGCTGTTGAACGACTTTTGCACAGTATTATACGATGCGGATGAAGATAGCATTGAGCAAATAAAAAGCAAGGCGGATGGTAACGTCATTGTGCTATCAGCACTTATTGCTGGGGGCAGCGGAATGACAAGGTTTTACAACACTTTTCACCCAACAAACTTCTCGATCTACAAGCTAAACGAAAGATACAAAAATTATTCCTACACGCATTACCCAAGATACGGTGAGTATATCTGTGGTGACGGATTTAGTGTGGAAAGCTCAATTGAACTTAAAAGCTATACATTGCCAGAAATTATTGAAAAATATCAGATTGGTATAGATTTTTTGTCTTTAGATGTGCAAGGGGCAGAGTACGACATCTTGGTAGCAAGCAAAGACTTACTTAAAGACAAAGTACTTGGTGTGATTTTGGAAGCTGAATTCGTAGAATTATATAAAAACCAAAAGACTTTCGACAAAGTGCACCAGCTCATGACCAGCGCTGGCTTTAGTCTTATCAATATTGATTATATGGGCACATGGGAGGCGATCTCTTTGCCAGTTGGCTTTAGGGGGACTGGTAGCCACATTTTTGGCGATTTTATTTATGTGAAAGACGTCGAGATGATGGGGGCTGCATCTTGCGAGGATAAACTCAAATGTGCTCTGTTTGCTTTGATGTATGCCAATATGGGAATTTGTGTAAAACTTCTAAAGCAATCATCCAATCATTTTAACAAATTTGACTATGGATATGCTAGGTTGCTTGCCGAAGTTTGGCGCGCATACCAGGAATCATACTGTTATTTGCCAAAATTTGGCGAGTTGTTTACATCTAGAATGATACAAAATTTTTATTCAGTTGAAAAATCAAATGTTTTCGATGATGAACATTTAATAAAGCAAGATTTCAACCGCAAGTTTAATAAAGCTTGTGAGTATATATCAACAATTGATGCGGGGGGGGGGGGGGGATAAACCGAGCAGAATAGAGGATATTCTGATTGAATACGACCTTGAGTCAGTTGCAAGTGTTTTAAGAGAAAACAGGCAGAAAGATATAGAGATTTTCCGTGGTTTGTGTGAAAAGTATTGCAAATAAATGTCATCACTTAGAATTTTAATTGTTGGGTGTGGGATACAGGGAAACAAGCGACGTGGTTTTCTGGGAAATGATTTTTCCGGAAGCGTTGACCCAGTTGCTGCAGGCGCGCAGTACAAATCCTTGTCCGATGTGCCGCTTAGCAGTTTTGACGCTGCGCTTGTTTGTATGCCATACCAAGGGAAATATGAAACTATTCACTATCTACTTTCCAACAAAAAGCATGTTTTGGCGGAAAAGCCGCTTTTATTGCAAGACGAGCAGTTTGCGGCCCTAGAAGACCTTTCTCTGCAGCATAATCTAGTAAGCTATACTGCCTATAATCATCGGTTCGAGCAGCACTTTATCAACATGAAGCGCGTGTTGGATTCCGGCGTGCTCGGCAAGATATACAGCTGCAGGATGTTTTACGGAAATGGAACGGCGCTTGACGTCAAAAACTCTGACTGGAAAGATCAAGGCTATGGGGTTGTGTATGACATCGGCTCGCATTTGCTGGATACTGCGCTGTTTTGGTTTGGGCACGAGGTTGCTACATTCGGTTTGGAATGCTGTCATAAGTTTGAGAATAATGCCCCAGATCATGCAATCATGGTCTCGAGAGGAACGCCGTTTATAGAGCTTGAGATGACTCTTTTAAGCTGGCGGAACAGCTTCTGTTGCACTATATTGGCTGAAAATGGATCGGCGCATATAGATTCTTTGTGCAAATGGGGACCGTCCACCTTAACCGTGCGCAATCGCATTCGTCCAAGCGGTCGACCGACTGAAGAATCCAAGGTTTTGATACAAAGCGATCAGACTTGGCAGGCTGAGTATGATTTTTTCAAGAATCTTTGCTT
>JAIRYS010000012.1 GCA_031267535.1 Holosporales bacterium
ATGGGGAAAAATTTTTCGGCACAAAACCGAAAAATAAAACTACATCTGTATTTTTATTACCCCTGCTAACCCAAAACCATTTTTTATCCCCCCCCCCCCCCCCCCCCCAGCTATCTCGAAGAAGGGAACAAAAGCGTTTGATGGAAAATATCAAGCAAGCTTATGGTTTTGATAAAGTTTTTCAGTTGGGATATCCGACAACATTTATGGACGCCTTTCCTTTATCTGAAATAATTTCCAAAATTGCTGATATATTTAGGCAATTGACTCCGGAAATTGTCTATATTCCAAACAGATCCGATATCCATAGTGATCACAGAATTACTTTTGACGCCGCGTTTGCTTGCACAAAAAGCTTCCGATACCCATATGTTAAGAAAGTTTTGATTTATGAGACCATTTCAGAAACAGAATTCTCTCCTGCTATAATGAACAACGCGTTTGTTCCTAATTATTTCGTAGACATAACTCGGTTATTCAAGCAGAAGATGGATATTATAAAAAACTGCTACAGCTTAGAGCTTGGCTCTCCGCCATTTCCGAGAAGCCTTGAAAATCTAGAATCTCTGGCAACACTGCGCGGAAGTACTGTTGGGGTCAGGTATGCCGAGGCGTTTCAGTTGCTGAAATGGATTGTATAGCTCTATGGAAATAGACAAATTTATAATTCACAAGAACGAGACTGTTCTTGCCGCATTACGCAAGATTAATCAGATCTCGGATACTCAGATTCTTACTGTTTTTGTAATAGACGATGACGGTACGTTGATCGGTTCGCTGACCGATGGAGATATTCGAAGATCCTTGATATCTGGCGTTCCACTGACCGACAGCATCACACAAGTGATGTGCACGAACTTTAACTACGTTTCGGATGTAAATGATTACGAGAGGATGAGGCTTTTAAAATCGATGAAGCTGAGGATAGTTCCGGTTCTGTCTGATGATGGGAAAATTAAGGATCTAATAAATTTAAAGAATGTGCGAGCGATTCTGCCAATAGACGCGGTGATTATGGCTGGAGGTCAAGGACTTCGCCTTAGGCCACATACCAATAACATCCCAAAACCCCTACTTGATCTGGCCGGCCGGCCAATAATCGCACATAATATAGACAGGCTAATCAAATATGGGATACGGGACTTCCATGTATCTGTGAATTACATGAAAAGCCAGATAAAAGAGTATCTAAACAAAGCTTATAAACATGTAAATATCCATTATATTGAAGAAGAAATATCGCTTGGAACCATTGGGTCTGTTGGATTAGTGAAGAAATTCTCTCACAATGACGTTCTGATAATGAATGCTGATATACTTACTAACATCGATTTTGACAGCTTTTTCTATCAGCACAAAGAAACAGATAGCGATATGCTTGTGGCAACATCGAATGTGAGAGTGGATGTTCCATACGCAGTTCTGAACGTCAATAGTGACAAAGTCGATTCATTAACCGAAAAGCCGACGTATACCTACCACTCAAATGCTGGCGTTTATCTAACTAAAAGTGAATGTGTAAGCCTCATTCCTACCGATCGGCCTTTTGATGCTACGGATTTTATAGAGTTGCTTATAGGCCTTAAGAAAAACGTTGGACATTTTCCCATAATGGGCTATTGGCTTGATATCGGCACGCCACAAAGCTATGCAAAGGCTAAAACCGACGTGAACTATGTGAGGTTTTGATGCTGCATAACAAAGTGATTGTGGTAGCCGGCGGATGTGGTCTTATTGGCAAAGCAGTTGTCAAGAACATACGAAGTAAAGGCGGAAGTTGTATCAACTTTGACGCTGCAGTTGAGGGCAATTTAGACGATTGCTTGCTGAAATGCGATATCAGCAACTATGATTCAGTTAAACAGAGCATTGGCGAAGTAGCGGCCAGATTTGGGAAAATTGATGGCTTGGTAAACTGCGCTTATCCAAGGACCAAGGATTTCAGCGGAGGGTTTGATGAGATTTCTGTTGAATCTTGGACGAAGAATGTAGATTTACAACTTAACAGCGTATTCTACACCTGCCTCGAAGCTCTGAAAATAATGAAAAAGCAAAAGGCTGGATCTGTTGTCAACTTCGGGTCTATATACGGCGTTGTTGGAAACGATTTTAATATATATGATAACACCGACATGCGCCCCCATGCAGCCTACACTGCCATCAAGGGCGGGGTGATAAACTTCACCAGATATTTGGCGTCTTACTTTGGAAAATTTTGCATAAGGGCTAATTGCGTATCTCCGGGCGGGGTTTTTGACAATCAAAATCCAATTTTTGTGGAACAATACTCTAAAAAATGTCCCTTAGGCAGGATGGCAAAACCGGAAGAGATAGCCCCCGTAGTAAGCTTTCTATTATCTGACGAAGCCAGCTACATCACCGGTCATAACTTGATGGTAGACGGGGGATGGTGTGCGGTGTAAGGTTTTATTCGTTGGGTTAGGCTCTATTGGTCAAAGGCATTTACGTAATATCATTACGTTATTTAATTCAAGAAATATAGACTTCCAAATAGATGCGCTTAGAACGAAAAATCAGTCTCACGACGGCATTGCGAACGTATATATAAAAACAAACGAGCTGCCGAGCGATTACGACATCGCATTTGTTACTAATCCCACCAACGCACACTACGAAACGATGCTGTTTTTGCAAGATAAAGCAAAGCATCTATTTGTGGAAAAGCCAATTTTCGATAGAGTTCGAGATTTTAGTTTTAAGAGTGGCATTTGCTATGTTGCTTGTCCCTTGAGATTTAATCCAGTAGTTAGAAGCTTGAAACAATTCGTACAAAGTAATAACGTTTTTGCGTTTAGAGCTATTTGTTCGTCTTACCTCCCAGATTGGCGGCCCGGTACAAACTATAAAACAAATTACAGTGCAATAAAGTCAATGGGTGGTGGTGTAGAGCTAGACCTGATCCATGAAATAGATTATCTAACGTGGATCTTTGGTAAAACAACAAAGTTACATAGTGTTTTTGGCAAAAAATCTAATCTGGAAATTGATTCAAACGATTTGGCCTTGTATATCTTAGAATTTGTTGGAGTTTTAGGATCTCTGCACCTTGATTATTTTGGGCGATATTCTGAGGGCAATAAACGTGAGATTGAAGTATTTACAAACAACGATACTGTACTATTTGACATAGTAAACAGCCGCATTAGTTACCAGTTCAGTAGCAAAATTACGCCTCTTGATAAAGAGGATCCGTATTTAAATGAAATGAACTACTTTTTAGATCTTATTACGTCTGATAATCCCGAAAACTATAATAACTGCTCGTCAGCAACAGAAACTCTGAAAATTGCACTAGGTGGGCAAGCATGAATTTGTTGTCCACTATCTGTGCAAGAGCCGGTTCTAAAGGCCTTAAAGGCAAGAACACTTCTGATTTTTTGGGTAAGCCTTTGTGTTACTGGACGTTAGCTGTTTACGACTATTTCGTTAAACAGCATCCGGAGCATAACTGTCGATTAGCCCTAAACACCGATAGTCAGTTATTACTAGAACAAGTTAAAGGCTATGGCATTCCATTCGAATTTATCGAGAGAACGCAGGAATTGGCCGGCGATCTTATTGCTAAAATTGATGTATTAAAGGATACCCTCTGTAAGGTGGGATTGGGCTACGATCTTTTGGTGGATCTGGACTTGACGTCTCCTTTACGTACGGCAGAAGATATACATGGAGTGATAAAAACAGCGGTGGAAAATGAAAAGGCTGATGGCGCTTTTTCGGTAACCACAGCGAGGCGGTCTCCTTTTTTTAATCAAGTACAAAAAACATCAGATGGCTTTTACCGTCCAGTTATTGCGTCCCATTTAGTTGCCAGACAGCAAGCGCCGGAAGTCTTTGATATGAATGCCTCAATTTATGTGTTTAAGGCTTCTTTTTTAACGAAAAATATAAAAAGCATGTTCGATGGAAACATGCTGGCGTACGTTATGGAAGATACTGCGGTTTTAGATATAGACAGTCAGCATGACAAAGATCTGATGGAAATTATAGCTAAACATTGGTGGAACAGGCATAACAGATAAGTCTGTCGCTCTATCCAAACCCCATTCCAATACGCTGCAGATGTGCTATAGTTCCCTGCAAGTTAGCGTAAGCTGTTGGCATAAGGTAGAAAATGAGCGATTTACAACAATTCCCTAAGAAAAAAGATTCGTTCTCTATGAAATCCGGCCCTCAATCTGAGGGCTTTTTTTCTGCGTTTAAAACTATTCCCAAGGCTGTGTTTGCAGTTTCATTTTTCGGATTGTTTCTGGGAATGTCCACAACTATGGTTTACAGCCAGATAGGGATGTTCCTTAAAAACGAGTTGCACGTCGATGAATCTGTCGTCGCCTTTATCGATGGCATAGTTGAATTCATCTCGTTCATATGCCGTATTTTCGCTGGAATCATAAGCGACTATCTCTGCGAACGTAAGGCCATTCTTTTAATCGGGTGTCTGGCTACGCTGTTTGCCAGATCTATGTTGGCAAGCGCCGCCTCATCGTTAACTATAACAATCATTCAATCCATTGAAAGACTGGGAAATGGATTCCAAGCCACCACCAGAGACGCCCTAATTGCCGACGTAAGCAAAGTCGAAGGTCGGGCCAAATCCTATGGCTTCAGCAGGTCTTTAAAGACAACAGGATCCCTTTTGGGTCCGCCCATAGCGATACTTATCATGTATCTCAGCTGCAATAACTATAGAATTGTGTTCTGTTGCGCGGTCGTTCCGGTGATTATTGCCATACTTTGCTTGTTTAAGGTAAGGCCGCCCAAGATGGCGTCAAAGGACAGGCGAATCAAGAATCCATTTCAAAAAAAATATCTGCAGTCGCTCGATCTTGGGTTTTGGAAAATTGTCTTGTTGGCATTTATATTTGAAATTGGTCATTTCAGCGAAACCCTGCTGCCAATATATGCAAGTCAATACCTATCTATGACCTCTACGGGTTTTGAAAGCATGTGCGTCAGCCTTGGTCAGATGATTATGTCATTTCCTGTGGGGATCTATGCGGATAGGCTTGGAAGAGCCGCTATGATAAGGATTTGCATGATCTGCATGATTTGTGCCAACCTATCATTCATTTTCATAGAATCTATTTTAGGAGTTTGCCTAGGCGCGTTTTTATGGGGAGGGCAGATGACGGCCATTCAAGGGCTGTTCCTTTCGCTTATCAGCGAAAAGTCCGATAAGCACGTTATGGCTACCGCTATCGGCATATACTATTTCATGGCCGGTATTTCGTACTTGCTGGCGTCTACGTTGGCTGGACAAATATGGAGCAACTTTGGCGGTAGATATGCCTTTGTGTACAGTTTGATCATTTCTTGTTTAGCGCTGTTGGCGTCTAAGCCCTTGCTGGCAAAACCGCAACACGCCTAACAGTTGTCAATGTTGCGGTCTATTTCGCTTCAACAGTATATATGTGTCAAAAATCACAAAAATATCTGAGATGATTTATGAAAAATATTGAAGAAGGCTAATTGATTATTTTTTTACTTTTTTTGTAAACCAAACTAAACTGACAGAGCGTGTTGAGTGTTAGGTGGTGGTTATGTGGCAAAAAGCATTGGTCGTTGGGGTTGGTGGTTGTCTGCTAGCCTCAGGTTGTGAGCAGGTATTGGGCGCTAGGTTATCGGTCGAGGAGTTGGCGATTCTGAAAGCGCAGCTTAAGGCCGAAATTTTGGCTGAGATCAGGGCAGAACAGGCCAAAGAGAAACACAAAACCTTTGCTGAAAGCAAAAAACATGTAGAAAAAATCAAACCAACAGAGACTGTAGCCATCGTAGACGACAATGAAAAGTCCGCGGCAAAACCAGTTAGAGATGGAAAATATAAAGGCCACATCAAGTCCGAAAGTATGAAGACCTACTGGAAGTTTGATGGAAGGGTTGCATTTAATGCTTCTTACGCAAATCATCCAACCGGGCAAGGATATGCTACGTCTAATATATTCAGCGATTTAAAATACGATGCTGCTAAGGCAGGGACGAACGACCGAGCTAAGGAGTTCAGGTGTGGGGCTAAAAACAGTCGTCTAAGCTTTTCCACGATTACGCCTGTTGCTTGGGGCGAAGATACCAAAGATTTCAAAACTAGGCTTGAACTTGATTTGAATGGAAAGTCTGATAGCGATGAGCAGGTGACGAACGCTATTAAGCCAAGGTGTAGGCACGTATATGTCAGTATTGGACCTTTGCTGATAGGGCAGACCAGTTCTTTGTTCGCCGGTTCTGTATCCGGCATGATAGACGGAATTGACGTAACTAGTCCAGCGGGTGATTGCTGCATACGCCAGCCGCAGATCCGCTATACTTATGATTTTCCAGATAAAAGTAAAAAATGGATGGTGGCAATGGAGAACCCGGAGACAGACGGCATTGACAAAGGTGGGGGGCAAGCCAAAAAATATGACGCTAATCGGTCGAATTCCCTCGACATTGTTCCAGACTTAGTTTCAAAGTTTATATGTAAATTGGATGGTATGGAGCTGTCTTTCGCAGGTCTTTTACGCCGACTGAGAATAAGACACAAGGACAACAAATTTAGCAGCGCTACGGGATACGGCTTAGGGGCTGAAGGAAAATTTTATCTGACAGAACTAGATACTTTTACTGCTGCCTTGCGAGTGGGAAATGGAGCAGGCCGATATATTTGTGACGGTGCGATATCCGGCGTCTATGTCAAGAATGCCGGAGACTACAGCAAAAACGACATTGACAAGCAAAAGTCGCTGGGGACGGTTTTGGCAATCCAGCATTACTGGAATAAAGCAAACTCAATCAGAAGCAACCTTGGTATAGGGTTTGCATATGCTGCTTTGGCTGACGATTTGAAGAAAAACAAAGTTAGTGCGCTTAAGCATGGTTATTCTGTGCACGCAAACTTAGTTTGGACGCCAGTGCCTGACGTGTTGGAGCTTGGCGTGGAATACGTCTATGGTTATGCATGGATGGCCAGCGAGCATCACATCATCGTAAACCGATTGGCTTGTGGTCTGACTTATATGTTCTGATGATACGGTAGCGTCGGCACGAATGAGTATCCCTTGGACAGCGCACGTTGTAACCCTGTTTCCAGAGGTGTTTCCTGGTGTTCTTGGAGTTTCTTTAATTGGGAAAGCTCTCGAGAAACAGATATGGACTCTGCACTTACTAAACCTTAAAGATTTTTCGCAAGACCGATATGGGCGTGTAGACGCTCCGCCATGTGGAGGCGGAGGTGGCATGGTTATGAGACCGGACGTTGTTTCTCGCGCGCTTGATTCGCTTAGTCATTTACATAGCGGAAAAGGCGCGCCTATATTCTATATGTCGCCACGTGGGAAACTGGTAGATCAAAAGCTAGTCGAGAGCATGGTTGCACAGACAGATGTTGTGTTTCTATGCGGGCGGTACGAAGGCGTTGATCAAAGGGTTCTTGATTCATACGGCATACAAGAAATAAGCATATGCGACAGCATCTTAGCCGGCGGAGAAGTGGCGGCTATGGCAGTTGTGGAAGCGTGTGTAAGGCTTTTACCGGGGGCGTTGGGGAATCCAGCCTCAGCACAATCAGATACTTTTAGTGACATGCTGATAGAATACGATCAGTACGCTGTGCCCAAAGACTGGAATGGTCAGGCGGTTCCTGATGTCCTGCTTGCCGGAGATCACGTTAAGGTAAAGGCATTTCAAGACCTCGTTGCCAAAAATCTTACTCGAACTCGCCGGCCGGATCTTTGGGCCCAGTACGTCGCCAAAAGCCTGTCGACTTAACAAGCTAAAAACACTATTTACATAAACGATATGTTCTCTGCATATGAAGGTCTGCGACTAGATTTTTGCAGGCATTTGTGGCAGGGTGAGCGCTGTGATTTTTACGGCACAACGAACATACCGAAGTATCATTGGGGGATAGTTTAGCGGTAGAACTCCCGGCTCTGGACCGGGCAACCCTGGTTCGAATCCAGGTCCCCCAGCCATTGTTGTTTTAGGCAGCATTGCATGAAATCTTCGATAAAATTGCATTCACCTGACGTGCACACTACGCCATGATCTTTTGCAAAAAATAAATGTTCACTAAACACGAATTTTAGTAGCTTGGTCTTAAAGCTACGTTGTTTTTAGATCGTTACTTATGCATCTAAGTACAGCTTTGAAATTGGCCAAAGACATAATGTCGCACTTTGAGGCAATTGACGAAGCTGAATCTTTCGCCAAGCATATGCTGGCATGTCTCACGGGCATAGAAGTTAAGCGCCTGTTCTTGCACAGCGACCAAGCGCTGTCTGATGATGAGGTGCAGCGATATTTGACGTGCGTGCGAAGAGGCTTGAGTGGAGAGCCTGTCTCAAGAATCTTTCATAAAAGGTGTTTTTGGCGTCATGAGTTTTATGTGAATGCAGACGTTCTAGATCCCAGGCCAGACAGCGAAATAATAATAGAAGCGGCGAAAGAGCATGTAAATGATTCCAGCGCCGCAATAAGAATTCTGGATTTGGGGACAGGAAGCGGTTGTCTGCTTATAACCCTGCTGCACGAGTTTAAAAATGCGTACGGGGTTGGCGTTGATTTATCTGAAAAAGCGCTAAAGGCGGCAGTCAGAAACACAAAATCTCTTAAGGCGTACGACAGGGCTGATTTTGTCTGCGGCCATTGGGGCCAGACTATATCTGGTGAATTTGATGTGATTGTGGTTAACCCGCCTTATATCCCTAGCGAAGAAATTTCGAACTTATCGAACAACGTAAAGAATTTTGATCCTCGCCTTGCGCTGGATGGCGGTAAAGACGGCTTGGTTTGCTATCGAGAAATCGCCGCATTTTTGAGAAAATTGTTGCGCCCAAGCGTCGGTGCAGCTTTTTTTGAGGTAGGGGCAGGCCAAACCCCTGCTGTCATCAGGATTTTTGAAGCGCAAGGATGCTGCGTAAAAAAGGTTTTCAAAGACTTAAATGGAATAGATCGTTGCTTGAAAGTTCAAAGCTGAACAAATTATTGTTATGTCAAGAGTTTTTTTGATGCAACAGATCGTATTCGTGACTATTATTCTGAGAGGGTTTTTTGGGAATTGTTAATTGTTTTCGATCGAAATCATAACGTTTTTGGCTGTAGCGGTGCTTATTGCCGCTTTATCCAAGCAGTTCGGCATCAGCTCTGTGTTGTGCTATTTAGTAGCCGGCGCGTTGATGGGGCCGAACTGCGTCGGCATAATATCAAACAGCGAGTTTGTAGAGACCGCAGCACACTTCGGCGTAATATCGCTGCTGTTTACCATAGGGTTGCAGCTGCCTTTAGAAAAGTTTAAAGCGCTTAAAACTTATGCTTTTGGCCTTGGATCCCTGCAGGTAGTTATCTCGGCCATAGCTTATGGTTGTATTTTGTTTTTCTGGAAGAATTCCAGCTTGTATGAAGCTTTGCTTTTTGGTTTTTCGGTATCGCTGTCGTCGACTGCGGTAGCCGTTCAAATACTGAACGATCAAGGCGATTTGGCCACACAGTACGGTAAAGCAAGCTTTGCGGTGCTTTTATTTCAAGATTTGGCTGTAGTTTTGGCCCTTGCTTTGCTGCCTTTGGCGCAACCGGGCGGAACAATAAACTTGGCAAACAGCGTAATTGCGGTTGTTAAAGCGTTAGTTGTGTTAGCGCTTCTGCTGTCAGTTGGAAGTCAGACGCTTAAGCCAGTATACAAATGGGCGTCTAGGCTTGGCTCTGAGACCTTTATGGCGATGACGATAATGATTGTTCTCGGCGCTGCATCAGCGACTCTGTCGATTGGGTTGTCAATGGAGCTTGGGGCGTTTCTTACCGGCATGCTTCTTGCCGGAACTGAATATCGCCATCAAATAGAAGCCGACATTAGGCCGTTTAAGGGACTGCTGCTTGGACTGTTTTTTACAACCGTTGGCATGTCCATAGATTTTATGGTTTTGTATAACCATTTCTATAGCGTTATTAAAACATTAGGCTCGATCATAGTTGTAAAATTCTGTGTTCTGTTCATCTTATGTCGGCTTTTCGGACTAATCAGGTCGTCATCTATACGCGCGGCAGCCTTGCTTTGCGCCGGAGGTGAATTCGCCTTTGTTCTTATGCTCCCGGCCGTAAAAACAGGCATTGTTAGCTTAAATCAACAGCAAATTATGTGCTTGGCAATTTCGATATCCATGGCGCTTACCCCTTTATTTTCGATGATTGCCAGAATTATAGGCGACGCAGTAGATAAACGTGACGCCAAGACTTCCGTTCAATCCGTGCTCAGCGGTGATGATAAGTTGGAAAACCACGTTATAATTGCTGGTTTTGGAACCAGCGGGCAGGCCATTGCTACGGCCATTGCCCAACATCTTATTCAGTTTGTGGCTATTGATTTCAACATGGCTAGGGTCAGCTCGGCCCGAGCGCGAGGGTTGCCGGTGTTTTTCGGCGACGCCAGGCGAAGCGAAGTGTTCAATCTGCTATGCGTAAGAGAAGCCAGATTGGTTGTCGTTACACTTGACAGCTATACAGCTTCGTCCCGTACGGCCCTTATGTTGTTACGTAATTTTCCGAAACTGCAGGTGTGGGTGCGCACTTATGGATCTGATCTTGTAAAAACTTTAAGGCAAGCGGGTGTGAACGTTATAACGCCTGAAGTGCTTGAGCCAAGCCTTCAGTTGGCCGAAGCAGTGTTGTTAGCCAGCGGAGTGTCTGCGGAAGAAGCTAAACAAACCATATACGATTATCGGCAAAAAAGCGGCGTTAAGGACGCGATTTCATCGAAAGATGAAACCTTGGATAATAAGCCGATATCTTTGACATAGTTTTGTGGATACGGCGACTTTGACCGCTCATAAGAACGACATTGTAGTGCAGAAGTTCGGCGGCACTTCGCTGGGAACCACAGAACGAATTAAGAGGGCGGCTTCCAGGATCTCTCAGACCATCAAAAACGGCGAAATTCCTGTTGTTGTAGCATCGGCCATGGGTGGCGTAACCGACAGATTCGTACGCTTGGCTGAGCTTGTTAATGCAGATCAATATTGCAATGAATATGACGTGATAATTTCAGTCGGCGAGCAAGTCTCAGCAGGTCTTATTGCTGCGGCCCTTGCTGATATTGGGGTTAAGGCGCGATCTTTTTTAGCGTGGCAACTGCCCATAAAAGTACAGTCCAGCTCTTGTGGCGAGCCTATGCCACAGACGCTTCATGTCGATTCCAAATTTATCGACGAATGTATCGCTTCAGGAATTGTGCCGGTTGTCGCTGGATTTCAAGGAATAACAACAAGTAACCGTTTGATAACACTTGGCCGCGGCGGGTCGGATTTAACGGCAGTTGCGATTGCCGCTGCGTTGTCTGCCAAAAGATGCGATATATTTACCGACGTAGATGGAGTGTACACAGCTGATCCTCGACTGGCGCCAAAGTCGCATAGGATTGCATCTTTATCTTATGATTTGATGCTTGAGATGGCCGCTCATGGCACTAAGGTGCTGCAGGGATATTCGGTTGAATGTGCTGTGAAGCACGGCGTGCTGGTCAATGTAGCTTCTAGCTTTAACAATAAGCCTGGAACGATAGTGAGCGGTAATGTTGCCGAAAAAACCCAATCTGCGATTGGTATTACCACTATGCCTTATAAAGGTAGCCAAAGCAAAATCAGCATTATAGGATACAACATCTTTTGTAATGCTGGGATAAGCGTAGCAATAGAGGAAAGTATGAAGCCTGTTGGAATTGATTACACCTCGGTAGACGGATCGAAAAATAGGCTTAGTTTTCTAGTAGATGAGCAGTACACAGAAGTTGCGCTTAACAAAATTCACTGCGCGTGTGGTTTAGATGTTGGATTAGATGGTTAAAACAAATATGAGCAAACTTGATATTCTTTTTGAAAAAGGCGCTGAGTTCTTGGGGGCCAGACACGCCATTCTTGGCGGAGCTATGACGTGGTTATCAGACTCGGACCTTGTGTCAGCAATATCTAACGCTGGTTGTTTTGGCGTATTAGCTGGCGGGGCCATGCTCCCCAAGGATTTAGAGCATGAAATCAACTTAACAAGCAAAAAAACGGATAAACCGTTCGGCGTTAACTTGATTACCGCTCACCCTCAACTGTCAGATTTGGTCGATACAGTTGCTAAAACCAACGTGAAACACCTGGTGCTTGCCGGAGGACTGCCAAGCAAAGAAATTATAGAAAAGGCGAAATCGTATGGATTAAAGCTGATGTGCTTTGCTCCTATCTTAAGCATTGGGCAGAAGCTTTTAAAGATGGGAGCGGACGCTTTGATTATAGAAGGGCATGAGGCCGGAGGCCATGTAGGGCCAACTGCTTTGACGGTTTTGGCGCAGGAAATACTGCCTTCACTTAAAGATCAAATAGTGTTCGTAGCCGGCGGAATAGCAACCGGCTCGATGATGGCGAATTTTTTAAAAATGGGCGCGGCTGGCTGCCAAATAGGAACCTTATTTGCTTGTGTGAAAGAGTCAAATGCTCATCCGAATTTTAAGAAAGCTTTTTTTAGAGCAAACGCCCGCGATGCAGTTTTATCTATTCAACTTGATAAAAAGTTTCCAGTTATTCCTGTTCGCGCGCTAAAAAATGAAGCCTATCAAGATTTTATGAGCTTACAAAGACAGGTGATAACCGAATTTGAGGCTGGGCGGTTGGATCTAAAAGAAGGCCAGTTAAAGATTGAACACTTCTGGGCTGGGGCTCTTAGGCGTGCAGCAATCCAAGGGGACGTAGAGCGCGGGTCGATTATGGCCGGGCAGGCTGTTGGTCTTGTGAAAGAAGAGCTTAGCATTGGCGAGGTCGTGAGCAATCTGACAGATGAAGCCGAACGTTACCTGGCTGTTCAGTAAATATTTCGTCCCGCTATATTAAAAGGCGATTTGACCTATGCTTTTAAGCTCTAGAGAAAACATGATGTTTGTACAGGGTTTGACGTCGTTTATAACGTATGCGCTGTGTTCTACCCATATATTGAAAACGAAGCACTCGTCATCATATTTGGCGCCAATGCGATAGTTTAAAGTTTTATGCTCGCCTAACACGATTGCGTAATCTCCGCGCCAGTATCCAATGAGCGGGGTATCTAAGGCCAATCTGCAGCCTTTATAATACATTTTTACTGGATCGATTGCATAGTGTTTGCCTCTAAATATATCGAATGAAATATTAGTGTCATCGAACACAGTTACGCCGGTTCCCGCTTCTTGCCGAATCATTTCATTGGTTTCTTGGGCATAGCAAAACCTGTAATGGACACGGCTTCTCTCGGACGGGTAAACTTCTCCCAATCCTACCAGGTTGGACCATCGATGACGTATTCCGCTGGTATAGTGCAAATCCAGCTGCGGCTTTGAAATGTTATAGTTTTTACCAATCACAGTGCGCAATATTTTTTTGGATTTGTAATATGTCATAGCGTTAAGCCCACAAACAATCCGGCTGCCGTTATCTACATAATCGGAAATGCTGTCGCAATAAGACGGGCTGACATAGTTAACGTCGTTAAGCTCAAACGATCGGGCGAGCAAACTCGATGAGTTAATCATTTCAGCATATTTTTTTGAAAGCGTAGTTGTAACAACAGCGCCCACCACCGGTTCAAAAATGCAAGAAGTATCTTCGCCCGAGGCTACAAGCGGCCACCTCCAGAACAACGCGCCCTTGGGATAAAGCCTTCCAGCGCTGCTGTCATTTGTAAGAAATTTTAGGTCTTTATATCGATTGCTGAATTTTTCAGAAACCGCACATCCATCGGCCATCCCGCCGGCTTGAAACATTATATCATGTCCCCCGGGGATAAGCCATTTTCGAGTCCATTTGGCGCCAACAAACGCACGCCGTTCAAGTAAAGAATGCGGAAATAACATCTGTGTTGCAAGGGCGGTTACTTCAACGTTTCCCCCAATCAGCTCTGGCGTAAATACAAAGCTTCCATGCCCCATAGGAAGCACGACAGGTATATATTTTGATTCGACGCTTGTTACTGATAAATTTTGATACGAAGCTGTTTTTGCTGTGGCATAGCTGCGATCGCTAAAGAACTCGACGCCTACGTTACTTTCGATCAGCGTAGGTAAATTTGGTCGCAGCATTCTATATTTTGCTAGGTAAGTTTTGTCAGACACCCAATCTACATTAGCGAATGCGCGCCATTTGTCGTTAAGGTCCTTTTTTATGTACCCTAGACAGTGTCCACGCCATCCGCGTTTTCTCAAACGGCCAATTTCTTTGTTCTCGGTAGAAGTAAGGTTCGCCCTGTTATATTTTGCTCCTGTAGAACTTCCAATGCTTGAATCTAGTTTGATCTCTCCGTTCATTATGCGAGACGCGTAAGTTCCCCACAGCACACCACCAGCAGCGCTGGTTAAGATTGTTCTCATCAAAAACTCTTGTGAGGGGGATATTGACCAAACATACCCCGGCGCCAATACAATACCTAAATCGCTGCTGTGGCCAAACTTGGGAAACAGCAAGCCATCGCAACTCTTTTTCTTGTAACTTGAGTGTGAAAAATATGGCGTGTACAAGATGGGAGCGCCTTTAAACTCGACAGATGCGTTCTGGTAGGTCATATGTTCGCTTTTTTGATCATATTCAAGCCTTTCTGTCCTTATCTGCCAAACCAAAGGACTATTTTTATTGCTTTTACAATTCTCACATACGGAATACAGCGCTTTATCGACAGTTGTAACGCCGCCACTGTTATAGTCCATCCTTCGCCCAGAAACGCGCATCTTTTTGTTAATAAGCCCCCTAAGTTCTTTGGCGACCCCTTTTTTGAAATTGGAAGTTAATTGAAAATACTCAGCCTGAAATCTGGTTTGGTCTTTGCAGTGAAGGGTAACGTTACCTTTGGCTTCAACCGTGTCTTTACGCCGGTCATAGATAATTGAATCGGCCTCTAAAACCTCTTCGCCGTAAGCCAATTTTACCCCGCCGCTTAAAGATATAATATTGTTTTTGTCGTCATACTGAACCTGCTTAGCAGACAGAATCACCAAAGTCTTGTCTTCATGAGCCAGGATTAAGCCGGCGCTTACCAACAGCGAGACAGCAATAATGTACTTAATTGAAAACCGCATGGCGTCTTTCTCGTATGCTTATGAAACATAGGCTTGCAAAACCAAGCAGCAGTACGGGAATCCAAACCAACAAAACATGCGGATGCGTTCTGCTCAAGCCCAGCATTCTTAAGACATTTAGAGCAAAGTACATAAACACCGACCCCACGACTAACAGGGAAAATGCATGTATGCCTCTGTAATTTCTGGAATGCACCATACAAGGCGCTGCTGCAAACAAGGGCATAACGGCTGTTAGTAAAACAATCGCTAATAAAGAATGAATCTGCGTCAGCAGTTTTTGGTATCCCAGATTTGCATCTAATCGCAGAATAAAAAGCTCTATCAAATCATAGATTCCCATGAAATCTGATTGTCTGAATTCGCTGATAAAATGGTCTGCTGAAATATTCGTCTTAAAAAGTTTTTCAGTAAATTTAGCGATGTTTTCATTGGAGGAATCTGACGAAACTCCATCATGCAAGACGAATCCTTGATCCGAAAGACAGGCCTTTTTGGCCATTATTTTGCCGCACAAAATTCCGGTTTTATCAAGCGAGTATACGCTGATTCCTGTTGCAATTTTGCTGTGCAGTTCATCTATGTGAATCAGGGTTTCTGTGTTTTCAGTTCGTTGATGCAGCCAAATGTTTTCCATCTTGCTGTCCGCAGCGTACATTTTGGCAATCAATTCCGGATTCATTACTTTTAGGTACATTTTACATGCAATCGGCTGTAAAACCGCGACCCACAGTACGCCGATTACAAAACCAAACGCGATAAGAGGCTTTAGGATACTTATATCCTTAAAGCCTATGGTTTTAAGTATCGTAATTTGATTAGATTTGATAAATCTCCACAGAACTATGCCGGAAGCGCCCAAGAAAATGTAGGGATACACGCTCAGCACTATATATGGAAATTTAAAAAGCGACTTATAAAAGATAGTAAAAACCGTGTGATGCTGAGAAATTTCAACTCTTACGGTTTCGATAAAATCCGTTGTAAAAACCAAGACCGAAATAATACAGGTCACAAGCAAAAGCATTTTGGCCTGATTTTTTATGATATACCGATGCAGGATCACCCGCTATTTCCCCGACTCAGGCTTGAATACTAGCAACATGACCAAAATAAGAATAGTGATAATTCCAGCATAGTTGACGATATTAAACTGCCAGTATTTGTGGGAAAGGTTGAACGCCGCCAAATTGAAACCTTGTACAGAAATGATGCAAGTGCCGGCAATAACGATGCTTTTCAGCGTACCTTGGCGAAATTTGTCGTGAGTGGTTACTATCAAGAAGCAAACTAAAGCAAATATAAGCGTCAGCCAAGGGGCTATGATTCTTTGATGCCCCTCGGCTTGCATTTTTTTTTCAAACAGGTTGTCTGGTCCAAACAAGTTTATGTCAAACAGCTCGTAGATATATCGTTCATAGATTTTTAGATCTCGCGAACCTAACTTCACAAGCTCGCCCAAAGATATATCGCTGGAATAATTCCTAAATCTAAATCGCGTCGCAGTCCCGGAATTCAGGTTAATCGACGCTCTCTCACCATTCTTCAGTATCAGCTGGCTTTTCGGGCCATTTTGGCGTAGACATCCCTCTTCTGCTTGAATGACGATTTGTTTTTGCGCAGAGCGCTGATCAAATACAGCTACCCCATAAAACTGACCCTTAGAGATTTTCTTTACGAAAACAGCGACTTTACCCTCAAGGTTTAACAAGTTACCTTCGCTAAACAGCCGCTCAACATCCTGATTAATATGAAACTGAATGCTTTTAAACTGACGTAGCGAGTACGGAGCAAAATAGAAATTCACCAAATACAAAAACGCTATAACCCAGGATCCGACCTTTATTACGGTAAATGCTACTGAGGATAAGGGCAGACCAGCCGACTGAATTATAGTTAATTGATTTGTCTCGCGCAGCCTTGTCAGCACAACCCCACACGAAAGAGCAAAGGCTACTGGCAGGATTATGCCTAGCAAATCCGGTATCAAATACAGCATCAGGAGCGCAAATTCATCAATTCTCATTTCCTTTTTAGTAATAAGATCGATGAACCGGATGGATTGCTCTATCCACACCAAAAACGTCAGCACAAATGTAACAAGAAGTGTTGCCGCCAATAAAGCCTTCGTAAAATGTCTAGAAAAAATATCCACTTCGAATAAGTTGCCCGATTGAAATTATGCCAAAACACTGCTAAACTAGGCGGAGCTTTTACAATCTAGTTCATTTTTGGGAAAACACAAAGAGTATGAAGGTTAACAAGAATTTATTTGCTTTGGGTTTTACGATTGTCGCCGGTCTTGTTTGGTCGTCTGTTGAGGCTGGAAAAGCGGCGCCAGGTCGTCGTCTTATTGTTAAGGAAATCAATGGCGAGGCTGTAACCGAGCGCGACATTGAGATAAAATCCAGAATAATCGCTTTGTCTATGGGACGGCAATATACTGAAGACTTTGCTCAAAGCATACGAGAGCAAGTCATCGAGGCTCTGATTAATGACAGCGTAAAACTTCAAGAGCTTAATAGGATAAAGAAACAAATAAGAAGAACAGAACTAATTCCGGACAAGCAGGTAATGGGTTCTATTCAAAACATCGCCAAGCGTGCTGGCCTAGAACTAGATGCTTTCAAGCGCTTGCTGGAAAAACACGGCATTCCTTTCGAAGTTTTCAAAAAACAAATATTTCTTCAGGTCGCATGGAACGCGATTATGCATGAAATGTTTGCAAACAATATTGAAATTTCCGACGCCGAGGCGCTTAAGGAGCAAGACGTTATAAGAAAGCAGCTGACCCAGAGAGCTTATTTGCTAAGTCGCATTTACTTGCCTGTAGAATCGGATGAAGACGAGAAAAGAACCAAAGCATTGGCGCATAAAATTCACAGTACATTGATGTCTGGCCCTACCAGCAATTTTCCTATGTTAGCGCAGCAGTTCTCTAAAGCTCCCGAGGCTGTAAATGGAGGATGGCTTGGTTGGGTAACTGAAAATCAAATTTCTATTCATGAGGCTCGCCTTGCTAATTCTGTCGCTGTAGGCGTAGCTTCTAGCCCGATTAATATTGGCAATGCCTATGTGATACTGATGGTACACGGCAAAAAGGATGAAGGAGAGAAACTCGTCCATGAGGTTAAGTTGCAAAAGGTGATGATGCGCGCTCCTGGCGGGCAAATAACCTCAGACGAAGAGGCGCGAAGCGTGTTTGCCGAGGCGCAGAAACTTAAGGCAAGAATGGATCCGTTAAGCAGAATAGCTGAAATAGCCTCAACTTCTCCTAACATAGAATTAGGTCCGGTTGAGGAAGTTTCGCTTGATGAAATTGCGCCGCAGCTTAAAGGCGTCATAGAAAAATTGCCGGCTAAATCCATAAGCGAACCTATGTTGTTCCCTCAAGGAGCGTTGCTGATCGTCGTATGGGATAAGGTTAGCAAGGTCATGGCCCCGCCACCGCTGGTTGATATAAAAAATATGCTAACGGAAAGGCGGCTTAGCATGATAGCAGAGCAATATTTCCGCGATCTCAAGAGGATGGCCTATATCAACTAAGGCTTTTGCCCTGAAAGAAAACTTCAAAGGTGTGTCTCTGAAAGATAATTCCAAAGATGCGTCTTGCGGGCGGTCGTTTGTTAAAGAAAATTTGAGTGGATTGCGCGCCCTAAAATCTCTTGGGCAGCATTTTTTACTTAATCCTCAGATTAATCAGGCAATTGTCCTAAAGGCCGGAGATTTAGCAAAAGTCAATGTGGTTGAAGTTGGTCCAGGTCCCGGCGGTCTGACTGAAGCGATACTAGCAGCCAAACCCAAAAACGTCATCGCTTTGGAAAAAGATCGGCGTTTTGTTGACCTTCTGCGTCCATTGGAAAGTCGGCATGACTGCCTAACGGTGCTACATGCTGACGCCCTGTCGTTCGATTATGACCAAATTGCTTCGCCTAAGGTTGTTATCGCCAATCTGCCGTATAATATTGCCTCACAACTGCTGTTTAAGTGGCTTGAGGATTTGCAAAACTACCGCGCGCTTTACCTAATGCTGCAACGAGAAGTAGTTGACAGGATTTGCGCTGTTCCTAGGACGAAAGCATATGGCAAACTGAGCGTACTGGTTCAGTATCAAGCTGGCGCCAAAAGAATTATGGATCTATCTCCCGGCAGTTTTACTCCATCGCCTAAAGTAGATTCGGCTGTAGTTGAAATTATTCCTAATTCATTACGTAACATTAGTTTTACAAGTATGGAGAAGCTTTGTCGCGTAGCTTTTGCTTACAGAAGAAAAATGGTCATAAAAGCGCTTGGTGGTCTGTTTAAAGACCCCATATCAATTATGGATTCTATAGGCGTCTGCCATAACGCCCGGGCTGAAGACATAAGCGTCGCCCAATTTACCTCAATTGTCCAGCTTCTGCGTAAACCCAAAGCAACAGCATAATTGCTTTTGATTTCATTGATGTTTTGGGACGTTAAATATTAGGTATAGTCTTTTTTGTTTTTTATTAGTTACAATCTAAAGTAGCGAAGTTTGTAATGGCTTCCTTGGGGTGGCGTTGTTTGCGTTTAGTTGGTTATAGTTATCTGCTAATCATCTCATTGCTTGGTTTACCAAGCCTAAGTGTTTGCGCTCTGTCTAGAGAGCTAGTAGCCAGAGACGTTTCCTTACGACAAAAGCTTAACGCTTTGAACGCTGAGTACAGCGTTACCCGCATTACCGAAAAAGAAAGGTCGTCTAAAGAGATATTGATCCGCGCCGAGCGCTACAACTCATTAATAGATAAAAGCGCTAAAAATAAAGAGGCGTCTTGCGCTTGGCAAATGTTTCTAAAATTGCCTGACGAGAATCAATTCATGATTTTAGAAAAATTAGGAAAAATCGCAGCGCAAGCTGAGAATAACTTGGATGAAGAATTTGAAAAATTAGATTGGTGGATTAGGAAAGATTTGGGCTGGATGAGAATGTCGTTTTTATCGCGGAATAATTGGTCTGCTTTATCGATCGAAGAGAAGATAAAGAAAACAAGGCAAGTAGTCGATGGTAAGCCTGAGAAAGATAAAAGGCGATTATGGCCTCTTCTTAAGGCAGAGATACAGCTAGCCTCTTATCAAGAATTTTTATGCTTGCTGGATCAAAGTGAAGAAGGCAAAAAGCTAAGAGCTACGCTTGGTATCATAGACGAAGCCGAGCAACCTAGCACAGCTGAAGTCGGTTTAGTAAATAGAGGAGTCGTGGCGTTAGATCCTGATGACAAAAGCGGTCTGTCATCTGACGAAGAAGACGGCCCTCAGGCTCATGTCCAGCCGTTCAGTTCTGGGGTTGAGCCCTTTCCGAAGACACTGAAAAAATCAAGCGAGAAGAAGCCTGCATCAAAGGCTCCTGTAACAGCAAAAGCAACAACGATCGGCAGTGGGATAACTGGATTTACCACGCCGTGGGTTAGCTCAGAAGTCGGCGCTTTTCGTGGATTATCTAAGATTTATTTTTGGCCAATGGATAGGTCGGCGATAAATAATTGGTCTAGAAGTTATACAGACGCATCGTCAGCCAGACCAAACATGGGCTCAATGGCGCGATGGACTTTGGTATCCGGGACGATAAAGTCTACTTCGGTCGACTTATACATATCTACCGGCGCTTTTGTGTTTAGCTGGACTGATCCTATGAGCTATTGGGATCACATATTTAAGCTAGAGAGCCAGATAAATGCATTAAAATCCGCGCGTCGGCCTTTGCTTGGCTCAATTGCAAGCGAAGAATTTCGAGATATGTCCATTTTGCAAAAAATGTCGGAATTGAACGCCTTTAGAATGCTTGCAATCTTTGGATATTGAGAATAAATCATTTCTGAGAAAATGGCGTTAAATTTGAAATTAGTTTTTATTTCCTTTGGAAAGTTAAGCAATTACACGTGTATTTAAGTCAGTAAATAGGTTTATTAAAAAAATATTAATAAACATATTTACATTAAGTACACAAATGTGTAGGATGTTGGCACTCGTTGGATGCGAGTGCTAAAAGTTGTTGTTTTTATAGGAATGCGATCATGAACAAATTCAAACCTTTAAAGGATAAAGTTCTGGTCCAAAGGTTGGATCAGGAAGAGAAAACCAGTGGAGGTATCATCATACCAGACGCCGCAAAGGAAAAGCCGATCCAAGGCAAGGTGATGGCTGTTGGCGATGGCGCGCGTGATGACAAGGGCAACATTGTGCCTATGGACGTGAAGGTAGGCGACAAAGTGCTGTTTGCCAAGTGGGGCGGTACCGAGGTCAAATTCGACGGTCAGGAGTACCTGATCCTGAAGGAGTCCGACATCCTGGGTATAGTCGCCTAAAAGATCACAGGTTTTAGTTTATTAAAGAGGAATAAAAATGGCTGTAAAAGACGTAAAATTTTCTAGTGACGCTCGTACTCGTATGCTGAGGGGGGTGGATTTACTGTCAGATGCTGTAAAGGTAACGTTGGGGCCAAAGGGACGCAACGTCGTCATACAGCGTAGTTTTGGCGCGCCAAAGGTGACTAAAGACGGCGTAAGCGTGGCAAAAGAAATAGAGCTTAAAGATCCGTTTGAGAATATGGGCGCTCAGATGGTAAAAGAAGCCGCCAGCAAATCAAACGACTTGGCGGGGGATGGAACTACGACCGCTACGGTTTTGACTCAAGCGATTGTACGCGAATCTTCTAAGGTGGTTGCCGCCGGGGTTAACCCTATGGATCTTAAGCGAGGCATCGACATCGCTGCCGAAGCGGTAACCAAGCATTTGTCTTCTATCGCTAAAAAGATCTCGACCAAAGAGGAAATAACCCAGGTCGGAACGATTTCTGCCAATGGCGATCGTATTATTGGCGAGATGATTGCCAACGCGATGGATAAGGTCGGTAAAGAGGGCGTTATAACCGTTGAAGAGGCCAAGTCATTAGAGACTGAGCTTGAAGTGGTTGAGGGAATGCAGTTCGACCGCGGATATTCTTCACCTTATTTTGTTACCAACTCCGAGAAAATGGTTTGCGAGCTTGAGAATCCGTACATCTTGTTGCATGACAAGAAAGTATCGACTCTTCAGCCGCTTATCCCGGTGCTTGAGCGCATTGTACAAAGCGGTCGCTCGCTGCTTGTCGTGGCGGAGGAAATCGAAGGGGAGGCTTTGGCGACTATGGTTGTCAATAAACTGCGCGGCGGTTTAAAGGTCGCTGCCGTTAAAGCGCCTGGGTTTGGAGACAGAAGGAAAGCAATGCTTGAAGATGTTGCGATTCTGACCGGCTCCCAGGTTATAAGCGAAGAACTCGGCCTTAAGCTCGAGAACGTGGCTTTGGATATGCTTGGTTCCGCCAAGAAGATCATCATTACCAAAGAAGATACGACCATTGTTAATGGAGCCGGCGCCAAGAAAGATATTGATGCTCGTTGCGGGCAGATTCGTTCGCAAATTGAGGAAAGTACCTCCGACTATGACCGCGAGAAGCTGCAAGAGCGCTTGGCGAAGCTGTCCGGCGGGGTTGCCGTAATTCGGGTAGGCGGTGCAACAGAGCTGGAAGTTAAAGAAAGAAAAGATCGGATAGAGGATGCTTTAAACGCCACTCGCGCAGCTGTAGAGGAGGGCATCATTGCCGGCGGCGGGGCTTCGTTGTTATACGCCGCTAAGGTTTTAAGCAAAGTCTCAGTTGCAAACGATGACCAGAAAACTGGCGTCGATATCCTGAGGCGCGCTTTGCCCGAACCGGTTCGGCAGATCAGCAACAATGCCGGCGATGACGGCTCCGTGGTGGTTGGCAAGCTTCTTGAAAGCGCCGATAGCAACTTAGGCTACGATGCGCAGAATGGTCAGTATGTCGATATGATCAAATCCGGCATCGTCGACCCGGCCAAGGTTGTAAGAATCGCCCTGCAGAGCGCTGCATCGGTTGCAGGATTGATAGCGACAACCGAGTGCATGGTCGCCGAGCGTCCAGAGCCAAAGCAGCCAATGGCCCCCGGTGCGCCTGATATGGGTGGCATGGGCGGTGGATATGATTTCTAAAAATCGCTAAGCAGATTTTTAATAGTTTAGCGTTTAATAGGCGCGGCATGAGTCGCGCCTTTTTTATTTGGTGGCACACGCGTGCTGACAGGCCTTGTTCAAACGCCTTTAAAAGGCTGGAATTCTTGAGGATAGGGTTTACTAGTTTGTTTACCAGACATTTTGTATAATTTGTGTTATGCATCCATCTGGCTCTATGCACAGTAAGGTCGAAATGAGAATGCGAACATTAATTGCAGCGCTACTACGTCAAAGTTCCAGCAATAGATTACAGCACTCAACAACCCCTCATTTCCTGGTTGTAAGAAACCCAGGGGGGGGGGCTTTATTTGAGTATTAGGATACCGTTTGCGACTAATAATCCGGTAGTATTAAAGATTTCATTAGCTCTATAGCAGATACGCTGGAAAACATCTAATACAAGCGTCTCCGGGAAAACCGCTTGAAAAACCTCCGTACTCCACAACCCTCATTCCTTGGTTGTAAGAAACCCCAGGGGGCGTTTAGTCTTAAGACCGATCGAAAAGCTATCTCGCGGCGTCTCGATAATTCCGCTTTTGGTCTAGGTCGTCTAAGTTATCTAAGGCTCCTGCGACTAGTGTTGCAGGCTTTGATTTAGCCCCCAAGCATGTCGGGCATACGAAACGCCTAACCACATGCTCAGAGCTTAATTAAAAAAACATAATCAAGATTCCACAACCCTCATTTCCTGGTTGTGAGAAACCCCAGGGGGCTTTATTTGAGTATTAGGATACCGTTTGCGATTAATAGTCCGGTAATTAAAGATTTCATTAGCTCTATAGCAGATACGCTGGAAAACATCTAATACAAGCGTCTCCGGGAAAACCGCTTGAAAAACCTCAGCGCCCCACAACCCCCATTCCATGGTTGTAAGAAACCCGGGGGGGCTGATCTAATTTAAGCAGACGACCGGTGATGGAATCTTAATGCCGGGCGTATGGATTTAGAGGCTGCGTGTAGAAAAATTGACAAACATATTAAAGCAATCTTATACGCGCATTATGCAGGCGGTTTTGATGATAGAGATCGTATGCTGGATCTGGCGCAGGATGAAGGAATACGCCTAATAGAGAATGCAGCTCACTCTTTTGGCAGTCTCTGCAACGAGAAATTTATAGAAGAGCATAGCGATGTTTTGTGTTTTAGCTTCGACGGCGTAAAAAACATCACTTGTAGAGATGGTGGATGTATCGTGCGATGTAATTGAGGAAGTTAGGATCTACAGACGCCCTAGAATAAAAAATACGGGAAGCGTTATTGCAGGAGAGTGCGATAAGGATGGCGCTATCATATGAACAATTTGAACGCCGCTTTTACTCTGATCTGTGCGTAACGCTGCATCCCTCATCATTTTCTACTGCGCTGACAAGATCACCAAAAGCTGAATCTCCAATTATTCAAAAATTAACTTGCAAATAATGATTATTTAGTATATGTTTACTATTGTGCTTTGGATTGGAAGCGGAAATCTTAAGTTTCCTGAAGAGATGTTGTCTCTTGGTCTGAGCGCAGGCAAACAAGGATGTATGCGAGTTTAGTTGAAAAGACTAAAGGCTAATACAAAACCGTTTGCTAAAGGGTTTAATTGTTTATGAGGAAAATGAAAATGAATAAGAAATTGTTA
>JAIRYS010000024.1 GCA_031267535.1 Holosporales bacterium
ACGCTTTTACCGCTTGGTTTACAACCGCATCCCCTGCAACTTATCCTGCTCTGCTTAACTCAGTCGACTTGACAACTTTACCAGCTTTGATGTTACAGACCGCCGCCAACTTCGGCCTAACCAGCCAGGACAGAATAGTGCCAATGGTCGCTGATGCTGCAGGTGGCGCCACGATAACAACAAATCTTAGTGCCGCTGCTGGCCTGCTGGAGGTAGCCAATACCTTTCCTGATGTGATTGGCAACTTAGCAGGGCTTATTGGTAATATGAGAAACGCCATCTTGACCGTTAGCCCCATTCATCCAGGGCCATACACTATCCCTACACTCCTGCGTTGCGTCAGTTCTTTCAGAGGTTTCATCGCTGTAGGACTGCAGGGAACAATCTTAACTAGTCCGGATGGAGAAACCTGGACAAAACAAAACTCAGACACCGACGCCAATCTTTATGACCTCATCTATGGCGCAGGACAACTTGTCGTTGTAGGCCAAAATGGCACAATCCTCACCAGCCAGAATGGAATCAATTGGATTTCGCGAGCCTTTGGTTTTGGTGGTGATTTCCGAGGAATTACTTATTCTGAGGGACAATTCATTGTTGTAGGTACTGGTGGTATAATTGCGACCAGCTCAGACGCAATCACATGGATTCCAAAAAAGTCCAACTCCGCTTATGATCTGCGCGGGGTTACACACGGATCGATACCAACCTCAACAATACCAATACTCGCTGGCGAAACAATTGCTTCCTTAGAACTGCTTATAGCAGTAGGGGCTAATGGCACTATACTGGCAAGCCCTGATAAAGGAGAAAGTTGGTATCCACAAACTTTAAGCGACGGGGATGCCGGCGCCTTATTCACTGAAGTTACCTATGGTTCGGAACGATTCTTCGCTACGAAAGAAAAATTGGAAATCCTGATCAGCCAGAATGGAATTAATTGGACTGCACGAGCGCAAATTAATTATGGTTACGGCACTGGAACCGCCTGTCTTAATGGACTGTTTATACACACCTCCAACAATGGATACGGCGTAGTCCGACTTTTCGTCAGTTCGGATGGAATAACTTGGACGTCGCGATTTTATAGGGAGATCGGCACGGCTTGCGGTGGTACATACGCAAATGGATTATTCGTTTTTGTAGGAGGATATGGGACTGCCTGCTCAACTCTGATCAGTCGGGATGGAATCGGCTGGACTTACCAAGTAATAGGGAATTTCGGTTACGTCCATAGGGTTATATATGCCAATATGACACCTTAAATCCCCTAGTAAAAGCTGAGATTAAGCGATGCTTGTGACTTTAGCGATCCGCCTGAACAGAGTGTAGCTTGAGTTAAATAAACAGTAGTATTGCTGGAAAAGGCTTTTGGAGCGGGCGCCAAGATATCAAGCTTGGGACTGCCAAATTTATATAGCGTTCACAACAACGTCACATTGAACTTCTCTGGCACCCAGATAAGCTACTTGAATCTGACAAGTTTACGTAACGTTTACGGCGGCAGCACATTGGACTTCTCTGGCGCTCAATTTTCGGGGTCTGCTCATTTGCCCATTATATCTCTGTATGAGAGCAGCACGCTGGACTTTAGAAACTGCACCGGATTATTAAGCTTAGATGCTACCAGTTTGATGATATACTATACAAGTAATATAACCTGCTCAGGCTGTAAAAGCCTCAGATCGGCTAATTTTCAAAGTCTACCGAGCATCGTCTACGGCAAGTTGGATCTATCTGGATGTACCGCCTTATCATCCCTTTATTTTGATAGTTTGAGAACTATCAAGCTAACCTCCCTGAATTTTTCTGGCTGTACTAGCTTAACGACGTTAAGTCTGCATAGCGCTTATGAAATTGAGGGGTGCAACATTGACGCTTCTGGATGCATAGGATTGACTGGGACGTCGCAGTTTAATAGCTTGAGAAGAATGACGAAGACTTCTTCTCATCAATTAATTCTAGATTTTTCTGGCTGTATTGGTTTGACTGGGGTTGATTTGTCAAATTGTGAAATGGATTCTTATACAAAATTGCTTTTCCCTAACAGCGGCGTAACAAGTTTCAATCTAACAGGAGCGACAATTACTAGCGATGACAGGCTGTCTCTTAACACTTTCACGAATCTAGCCAATTTAAACTTGACTGATTGCACCGCGCCCAGTGGAGCCGGTATCATCCTCCACACCGACAGAAACGGCGTAACTGCTATCACCAACCCTAACAACATTCAAATCTACTATGCAGATTAAAATTGCGCATGCTGCTTATGAATAAAAACATCGCTATGTAAATCTAGGCTGAGGGCTTTAGTTATGACGATTGTTTTAAGACAAGAACTGTTCGCTAAGGACTCGGTCTTCCAGCCTATGATTGCCGTCAAACAGTAGGGTCGCAGACATGCCGGAATCTTGCTTTACTGAAACCGTTAGTATGTCCCTAAACTCAATGTGATCGGCAACTACGCTGACCGGACGCTTTTGGGCTTCCAGGACTTCTATTTCAATAACCTCAGAGTTTTTAAGCAGAGCCCCGCGCCATCTGCGAGGACGAAACGTGCTGATAGGAGTTAACGCCAATAAGTCCGAACCGATGGGAATTATCGGGCCGTGAGCGGAAAGGTTATAAGCAGTGCTGCCTGCCGGGGTGCTGATGATTATGCCATCGCCAATCACTTCTTCCAAACGAGTGATACCGGATATCTTCACTTTAAGCTTAGCGGCTTGGCGCGTTTGCCGAAATAGATAAACTTCGTTGAACGCAAAAGCACGGCGCCATTTCCCTTGCGCATCCATACCTTCCATAAAAAGCGGGTGCAATACGCTTGGCACAGATGCAGAAATCCTGGCCGGAAGGTCATCAAATTCTTTCGCATTAGTTAAGAAACCGACGCTTCCATGGTTTATGCCGTATATAGGCGCGCCATAGGAGATATTTTTATGTATTGTTCCAAGAATAAAGCCGTCTCCGCCTAAGGCGACAATGACTTCGGCGTCAGCCACATCACAGTTGCCGTAGCTTTTTGATAACGATTCTATCGCTTTGGCGGCACGATTGCTGTTACCTGAAAAATGTATACGCATAAAGTCGCTCGATTATAATAAGCCTTAGCAAGTTCCTTCTATACTGTCGTAACGAATTTATCAAACGCAAGCAGAATTTCTGCGGTCAAGGCATATTTGCCCAAAAGCGCCTCTGCTTGATAGTCGCCGATGTTTATACAAACTGTTATTTCTGCTCCGGTTTCTTGAGGGGTAAACTGCGCGAGAGTCTTTTGCAGTTGTTTAAGTTCTTCTTTCGATCTGCAGATAAGGCGCAACGCGTCGATTTTCCGCGTTACAACGTCTTCCATTGCTTCTATGCTCTGAGCGCCTAAACGCAAATCTTCCTCCTGTATTTTGCCGGACACAGATATCCTGAGCATTTTGCCAGTTTCAAGCAGACTCCGGCTTTCGGCCAGAAGATCTGAAAATACCACAACGTCAAACGTGCTGTGCAGATCTGACATAGTTATAAACGCCAACTTTTTACCGTTATTAGACGTCTTGGTCCTTACGTCAAGGATCACCCCCGCTACATAGCAGTGCTCGCCAGGGTTGCTCTTAAAAAAATCTCTAAGCTCGGACGAACCGTGTATAAACAATTTGTCCAGATATTGCTTATAGCTTTCTAAAGGATGCGAGGACATATAAAAGCCAAAGGCTTTAAGCTCAAAGCTCAGTTGCTCAAGACTGGGCCACTTTGGTCCTTCAACGAAAAAATCCTTGTCGTATTTCACTTCGCGTTTAGTTTCAAAAAGGTTCTCTTGAGGTGAATTTTGCATCTCTTGCTGTTTCAGGCCTATTGCCAGGGATTTTTCTACATTTTCGAACAGCGTTCTTCTGTTTGGATTGACGCTGTCGAAACAGCCGGCGCTTACAAGCCCTTCGAGGTGCTTTTTGTTAGATACTTTTGAATCAAATTGACTTGCTAAATCCACCAATCCTACAAAAGGCCGGCCAAGCTCTTCCCGCTTGTTGACAATAGCCGTCATTGCGGCTTCGCCTTGGCCTTTTATGGCTGAAAGGGCGTACCTGATGGCGAGTTTGCTTTCTAAAGGCTCAACTGAAAACTCTGACTCAGACTTATTGATATCGGGCGGCAGTAGGGGAATTCCCATATTCTGAAGCTCTTGCTTATAAGCGCAAAGCTTTTCAGTATTACTGATATCAAGATTCATTAAAGCGGCCATAAATTCAACCGGATAGTTGGCTTTAAGATAAGCTGTTTGATACGACAACAGCGCATAAGGCGTTGCGTGCGATTTATTAAATCCATATCCGGCGAATTTGCTTATTTGATCGAATAGTTGGTTGGCTTGCTCAGGCTCGACGTTGTTTTTTTCGACAGCTCCCTCCACGAACCTTTTACGTTGGGCGTCCATTTCTTCCTTAATCTTCTTGCCCATTGCCCTTCTAAGCAGATCAGCCTGCCCAAGCGTATAACCGCTCAGGACTTGAGCTATTTGCATGACTTGTTCTTGATAGACCATTACTCCGTAGGTTTCTTTCAGTATTGGCTCAATAAGCGGATGAGCATAGACGACTTTCTCTTTGCCGTGCTTGCACGCTATGTACCTTGGGATATCGTCCATTGGGCCGGGTCTATACAACGCCACCAAAGCAATCAGATCTTCAAAGCGATCCGGGTGCATGTTTTTGGTGACGTCCTTCATCCCGCCGCTTTCAACCTGGAATACCCCCAGCGTCTCAAGCCTATTGAAAAGGTCGAATGTTTTTTTGTCGTTCAGTGGGATTTCTTCGATTACCAAATCGATTTCTCGCTTTTTAAGCAGGTCAATCGTTTGCTGGATGACCGTAAGCGTCTTTAACCCAAGAAAGTCGAATTTTATAAGGCCGGTTTGCTCAACATACTTCATGTTAAATTGCGTGACGGGAATATCGGATTTCGGGTCGCGGTAAAGCGCCACAGTCTCTTCCAGAGGGTCCCGTCCTATAACCACTCCGGCCGCATGGGTTGAGGCATGCCTATACAGCCCTTCCAGCTGAATCGATATGTCGACGAGCTGTTTAATACTGGGGTCATCTTCGATATATTTTTGCAAGGCCGGTTCTATCTTAATTGCTTGCTCAATCGTCATGTTCAGCGCGGGATTATTGGGCACCAGCTTACATATCTTATCTACGTACATATATGGCAACTGCAGGACGCGGCCCACATCGCGTAACACGGCTCTGGCTTGCAACTTACCGAAGGTGATTATCTGGGCGACCCTGTCGTATCCGTATTTCTCCCTGACGTACTCTATAACCTTATCGCGGTGTTTCTGACAAAAGTCGACGTCGAAATCCGGCATCGAGACGCGCTCTGGGTTGAGGAATCGCTCAAACAGCAGCGAAAATTTTATAGGATCAACGTTGGTGATAGTAAGCGCCCAAGCGACAACCGAACCGGCTCCGGACCCTCTGCCGGGGCCGACCGGGATATTTTGCGATTTAGCCCACTGCACAAAATCGGCAACTATCAGGAAATATCCGCAAAATCCCATCTGGATGAGGACTTTTATTTCGTACTCCATTCGGTCACGGTATTTCTTTGCAAAATCTTCAAATTCTGCATCGGCAATGCCGTAAAGCCTTTTGGCTGAAACTAAGCGTTTCTCCAGGCCGTCTAATGCCTTATGCCGCAATTCGCTTTCCTCCGTTTGACCCTCAGATACCGGGCAAGTCGGCAGGATTGGCTTCCTTTTTTCGATAACAAAAGCGCAGCGCTGTGCAACCGTCGCTGTGTTGTTAATCGCCTCCGGCAGGTCGTCGAACAGGCTTCGCATCTCACTGTCTGGCTTGAAATAATATTCAGGGGACGAGGTTGTTCGCTGTGACTCAGCTAAGGTAACGCCTTGTCCAATGCATAAAAGCACGTCATGCGCTTCATAAGTCTTGGGGGAAGCAAAAAACACACTGTTGGTTGCAATTAAGGGCAGCTTTTTATCAAAGGCCAAATTCACCAAATCGTCTTCAATCTGTTGCTCAACGGGGTCATTATGCCTGGATATTTCTATATACAAGCGGTCGTGGAACAGCTCGCTCAGCACATCGGCGCATGACAAAGCCAGGTCTTTTTTGCCGGAAGCAAACAGTCGCCCTATTTCCCCATGTTTACCCCCACTGAGCGCAATCAATCCGTCTGTACGATTTTGCAGCTGTTTCAGCGTAAGCTCCGGCTCATTTGGATTTGGCGACTGAAGGTAATATTCGCTTGCCAACTTTATCAGGTTTTTATAGCCGGCTTCGCTTTGGACCAGCAGGATAAGCTGATATTGACTGTGTTTTCCTTCAGCAGACATTGACAAAAGCTGATCTTTGCTTATCAACGACCGCATGTTTAAAGCGCAGCCAATAATCGGCTGGACGCCATTTTTTGTACACTCAAGCGAGAATTCCAGCGCGCCGAACAGATTGCCAAAATCAGTCAAAGCAACCGCCGGCATGCGGCTATCAACACACAGCTTCACAAGGTCGTGAATCTTAAGCGCCCCTTGCGACAGCGAATACGCAGAATGCGCGCGCAGGTGTATGAAAGGTAGATTGCTCATATTTAAGGACAAGGACAACGTATGCGCTTAACGTTTACTAAACCCCATATTTGATGGTAAAACAACCCGGTAATTATTGACGCTAAGCGTCTTTATCTGGAGCGACCTATTCAAGAAAAACTGCATGCGCTTGAAGGAAAGCGAGTGAGGTTACAATCTCGCATTGCCGTATATCTGTTGTTAAGAAAAAGCGATGAAATTCTTCTTTCGCTTCGGCAAAACACCGGATACCGAGATGGAAGCTGGAGCATGGTGGCCGGACATGTCGAAGAAGGCGAAGGCATAATTGACGCCCTTATTCGCGAAGCAAAAGAGGAAGCTGATATCGATATAAAACACGATGATTTGGAAGTTGCCCATGTCATGTATTACTACGGCGACCGTCCTTACGTGCATTTTTTCATTATCTGTAAAAAATATTCCGGAGAAATCCGCAATATGGAACCTTACAAATGCGGAAGCCTGAAATTTTTCAAAGAAAACAACTTGCCGCCAAACGTCGTTGAAGCAGTAAAAGCAGCCGTTGAAAATATTAAAAATGGAAAACTTTTCAGCGAAGTTATTTTATCTCACGGCTGAACGAATCGATATTCTGTTTTAAAATTTCGAAAATCAAAAGAGGAGTTTATTTTCGTAACAAAGCTTTCGTCCATCAAACGCGATCTTGAAGCAATCGCAGCCATCTTGGTGCTTGCAAAGCAAGGCTGATTGCATGATTGTAACGTTACCAACCATCAAAGATTTTTGACCGCTCTCATTTTATCAATACCACGAATCTTTACACGCTTAGCATTCTTCGTGATTTATTTTGGAAATCGTGCTCGCCTAGTTGTGCAAATACTGCGACAAAGGACTTATAAGATTGGATACGGACTGATGCGACAAGGCAATGTCTGCTGAAAATTTAAAGACGTTAAAGATAAAAATCCGGGAGGTCGAGAATAGATTAATAATCTCCGAGAAAAATGCTAGGATGTAGCGCTGTTTGAAATTTTCTTCGGTCATGATGCTTTTGCAGTCAACACTCGTACTGGTATTGCTCTTTGTAATTGAAGGGGCGATTCTCTGTGTTATAAGACCGGTGGCGCAAGCGTCTGTCGCATTTTCAGGAAAGTATCTTTCACCAAAGCCTTCATTGGCGGAGTAGCTCAGTTGGTTAGAGCGGCGGAATCATAATCCGCGTGTCGGGGGTTCAAATCCCTCCTCCGCTACCAAGAGTTTTGTTGGGTTTATGGGAAGTTTGGTTTTTGTGGATTTTTATGGGTTTTATGATTTGTCCCACGTTTTATGAAGGAGTCGCCGAGGTTTTTGAAGCGAGAGCATCCCAATTTAGAAAGAAATAAACAAATTTTCATCTTACCAAAGTGTGCTATTGAGCAATGTTATCCAGATCATGACAGTTGGCAAAGAACACAAGAAAAAACCAAGACTATGAGCGGTGGTGATAAAGTTAAATTAGCAAAAAATGTTGGTGAAAAGATTGCTCAATGGGAATCTGAAACATATTTGAAAATTGTTTTCAACGCTTTGCAAAAATGTTGGGAGTTGGCGTTTTAACGTTCCTTACCTTGCCAGTTTCGTCCGCAATTCTTTTAATCGCTTTGCCGCTTGTTGATTATCCACTTTGATATACCATATGAAAGCTGCAGGAGTTATTAATTTGCCAAATTTTTCTATCGGGGGTGGTGGTGGGCGTTAGTTTTAAAATTTGTTTCCTGACGGCTTCTAATCCACATAGGCAGTGTAGGCCATTGAAGTCGTTAGGAGCTTTACCGGCTGAGGCTGTGAGTTGATCCCTGGTAGTAGAATCGCTCGATGCTTTATAAGCGGCGATTATATCTGATGAAAATTCAGGCCATATAGCATAAGCGCCAACAGCATCATCTGCTTCCTTGCCAGCCTTCAGTCCAGCTTCATCTGCATCAGCACATATTATTATTTCCTTAGTCGTCGAAAGCCAATTTTGAAGAATCGAGTGGCTTCTTACATTGAGCAAGCGGTTATTGATATGGCGTTGGAATATCCGGCCTATGGTCAATCGAGAGCGTCCAACGAACTTCGCAAGAGGGGGTTATGGTTTCATCCGGAGGCGTTCACAGCATCTGGAAACGCAACGATCTGAATACTTGATAAAAGGCTGAAAGCGCTGGAAAAGAAAGTTGCGGAAGATGGAATTATTCTTACGGAAGCTCAGCTGAAGGGGCTGGAGAAGCAAAAATCCAAAAGAGAGGCTCTGGGAGAGATAGAAACAGAACATCCAGGATTTTTAGGTTCGCAAGACACATATTACGTCGGAAATTTCAGAGGAATTGGCAAGGTATATCAGCAGACCTTCATTGATACCCATTCCAAAGTGGCGAACGCAAAACTTTACACGGAAAAAACCGCTCTTACGGCGGCGGACATGCTGAACGACAGAGTCATTCCGTTCTTTGAGGAGCAGGAAATACCTCCGATGCGCACTCTCACGGACCGCGGCACCGAATACTGCGGAACCCTGGAAAATCACGCCTATGAACTTTTCCTAAGCATCGAGGGGATCGATCACAGCAAAACCAAGGCCTATCCCAGACCAACGGCATCTGCGAGAGGTTTAATAAAACCATGAAGAATGAGTTTTATGATTCTACTCTGCGAAAAAAGATCTACACTTCGCTGGAAGAACTGCAAACGGACGCCGATGCCTGGTTGCGATACTATAATTGCGAACGCCGCATTCGGGAAAATACTGCCTGGGCAAGCCTTATGCAGCCTTTTAACGAGAATTGCTTATTGATAAGCACAATTAATTAGCATACCATGAAAATACTCTCGACAGTCATCACTTAAATATGACAACTTGAATAGCTAAAAATACATGCCTGTCGGATTAAATACTGGTTAGTACACCAGAGACAATGAACGGCGCTACCATGAGTAAAACTTGGCATTTTTTTGTTGTTATTGTGTTGGGCTTGTCCTCATCTATCGCATCAGTGGCTTTTACCATTTTAGTTCAAAAGCTTATAAACATTAGTTTATACACATTTAGTATATGGATAATTTTACCAATTGGCGCTGTAGCAACTGGTTTTGCGGCAAGTTATGGATGTTATATTGCTTCTGTCTATTTTAATAAAAGAATCAACAATTTTTTATTGTTGCAAATAATTATAATTGCGATATC
Source organism: Holosporales bacterium (assembly GCA_031267535.1). GTDB lineage: Bacteria > Pseudomonadota > Alphaproteobacteria > UBA3830 > JAIRWN01 > JAIRWN01. The sequence goes on from JAIRYS010000024.1 coordinate 9,762, forward strand.
AACTCAGTTTATTTTATATTGGCTAGGATATTATTTTTATTATCTTGAAGATGGAAGGAAGCTCAGAGAGGTTGTAACTTTTAGTAAATATTTAGATGTTTTGTTAACTAAATCACACTATTACTGTAGAGTTAGGGGAATAATAATCAAAGGAGGAGAAATAGGAAATTTTGGTTATTATGAAGCGTTTTCGGAATTTTGTGGTTTTTTGATAGGAGGATGTTGTGTATATTTGAAGGTTAGAACGTATCCTATGTGTGGAAAGTGTCAATTGTTTTTTGGAAAGTCGATAAAAAAAGATATTGTTGTTCTCTAATATTGAACAAATGTTACAGCAGCGTTTGTTAATTTTATCTAATCTAAATCGATATAATTTTACAGAGTCACAAGGTAAAAATATCGATGAAAAAATTTTTAGATTAGGAATTGTAATTAGAACATGCGTATCATGCAAAGAACAATTATTAATACTTACCGTTGAAGCGTATAATGGGAATTCATGGGAAGATATAGAAAAATTAGGTGCACAAAAAATTCTATCAAAAGAGAGTTTTATAGTCGGATTCGGTTAAAAAAATCCGTATATGCTGATTTTTTTGTTTATCTAATATCTCGAATTAAGTAGTTTTCTATCACCTAAAGAAAATATGAACTCAACACTTTAAATTTATATTTCCGCCTCCCCTTTGCCTAGTGCTCAGTCTTTTCCTGCTTCATCCGTCGTAACCCATTGAAATCTCTTCGAAATTTTCCCAGCGGAACGGAAACGACGCGAGTTCACCTTAAGTGACGCTTGCCACTCTGGTCGTTTTTGTCGAACTTTTGCGGATTTTTGGAGGCGATTTTTCTGGAAAAGTCAGGGATCAGCTCCGTAGGAGGAGTTTCGCAGCGGAACTGCTCAAATTCTCCGGTTCCTCGCTTTTGGAGAAAAATCATGATTCTGGAGAACTTTTTACCAGAAGAAAAAATCACAGATTTTAGATAAATTGTCTGTTTATGCCAACACAAAGTAGCGAGAGTCTTTGTAACAAGGGGCCCTACAAGAGTCATGCTCCATGCGACAACCCGCGACTCTCCACCTTTGCCATAGAGAATGGTGGAGTCGAGGGGGATCGAACCCCTGACCTCTACGCTGCCAGCGTAGCGCTCTCCCAGCTGAGCTACGACCCCTCTTGGCGTACTGCTAAGATCTGTTAGCGTGAATAGAACTCAATCACGAGGTTGGGTTCCATCATGACTGGATAAGGAACATCGACCAGCTTAGGCGCGTTTATAAACTTACCTTTCATAGAGCCGTGATCGACTTCTACATACTGCGGAACTGAGCTTTCGCCCGAGCGTACCGTCTCTAGCACGACAACGTTGTTACGCATCTTTTCGACCAGTTCTATAGTATCGCTATCCCTGACTCTATAAGATGGGATATTGACTCGTTTGCCATTCACCTTTACGTGCCCGTGATTTACAATCTGGCGCGCTGAAAAAACAGTAGGGGCCAATTTCATCCTGTAAACCACAGCATCCAGCCGTCTTTCCAAAAGCTCAATCAAATTTTCGCTGGTATCCCCGCGCTTGCGAGACGCCTCTTGATAAAGAGAACGGAATTGCCGCTCTCCTATGTTGCCGTAGTAGCCCTTTAATTTTTGCTTAGCCTTCAACTGCACCGCATAATCAGTGGGCTTCTTGCGATTCATGCCATGTTGCCCGGGTCCATATTCTCTGTCGTTAACCGGACTTTTTGCCCGTCCCCACAGATTTAACCCTAAGCGACGATCTATTTTATGTTTAGATTGAATCCTTTTAGTCATTAAGCGCCTTTAAAACTCTTAAATTTGTAAACCAACAGTCCACCATCGCTTCTAGCATATAAGCACAAAAAGCGCAACAACTAAGGATTAATCAAAGGATTGTTGGAGGGCATTCTGTTACCCGGCGCCCTCCGAACCGTGCTTTCAACGCTTAGTAGTTAGCCGCTAGGCTGCTACGCGCATATCATGCAGTGCATAATCGTTTGCACTTATCAATTAGCCCGATGACGGTGGTACAATGCCGAGCGAAAATCATAACTTTCAATGCCCGTCGAGCCTAATTCACCCCCGCAATTCTGGTGGAGGCGCCGGGTTCTGCCCCCGGGTCCGAATCATCTATTACTTATAACGTTTATCGCTATAGCCGCTTACGCGACAGTGAGCATTATAACACAAAACTTTTTATTGTTGAGAAAAAAGATGAACGAATAGCGCTGTTGGAATGCGTAGGGGCCTATCTGCGGGCATCCAAAGCATTGATAAGATCGCCTATATTGTTAGGCGCGCGCCTTAATTGAGGATAAGAAATCAAATTTAATTTTGGAATATCGGAAGCCTTCAAAAACGAAGCAAGCCCCACACAAGCAAGCATAAAATTATGCCATATGCTTGCTGGTAGCGCTCCGCCAAAATTTTGCGTAGACGTCATGTCATCATGTCCGGTCCAAACGCCTGCGGTGAAAGAATGCGCCCCTCCAATGAAACATGCGTCGCGACCTTTACTGCTGGTGCCGGTTTTGCCGTAAGAGCTTATTGGCAACCGGCTTCGTTTTCCGGTTCCGTACAACACAGTGTTGGTCAGCATCTTGCGCATATCTGATATCGCTCGATCCGGGAAAACTTTCGCATTTACCTGAATCGGCTTCTGATAAAGGATTTTACCGCTGGTCGTTCGTATGTTGGAGATGGCGTAAGCAGGTATTCTGACCCCTTGGGTATTGATGACGTTATATGCGTCAACTAGCTCCAACAACGATGTGTTGCCGCTGCCCAATGACAGAGTCAGATCGTTGGGTAAGCGCCCTTTTATGCCAAGCGCACGCGCTGTGTCGATAATCGACTGGCGCCCCAATTTACAGGCCAGCCTGACCGTAGCTGTGTTAACTGAAAAAACAAGCGCGTCATTAAGCGATATTTCGCCCTTGCTTACCCAGTGATAGTTTTTGGGAGACCATTCGCCCATTTTTATAGGCAAATCGCTTATCATATCGTGGGATCTAAGCCCCTTATCAAGAGCGGAAAGGAACACAAAAAACTTAAAAATCGAGCCGCTCTGGCGTCCTGCCGTTGCGCGGTTAAACTGAGATAACTTATATGAAAACCCGCCCAACATGGCCTTGATGGCCCCATATCTGTCAACGCATACAAGGGCGACCTGAGGAGGGATTTGTTTGTTTTGCTTCATCAGGTCCTTTACATGCTTCGCCACAACCGCTTCCGCGTGTGTCTGCATCTTGTAGTTAAGCGTAGTTGTTACTATCAGATCCTCGCTGCCGGAAGAAATCAGCTGAGGAATCATTTCCATCACCCAGTCGGTAAAGCAACGGTATCCCTCTGCGCCATGAGCGCTAGGTCGCAGGTTTTCCCTGTATTTATTTATCGCTGACTCAGCCTGTTTTTGCGTAACGTATCCAGCTTGTATCATACTGACCAAAACTTTTATCGCACGTACGTCTGCTTGATCAGGATTGTTGAACGGCGAGTATTTAGACGGGCTTTTCAGGACAGCCGCAAGCTTAACGGCCTCATAAAGCGTTAAAGATTTGGCTGGTTTTTGAAAAAACTTCCATGCCGCCGCATCTATGCCGTAGGTCCCCGATCCGAAATACACTCTGTTAAGATACATGGTAAGTATTTGCATCTTGGAAAATCGCCTTTCGAGCCAAAGCGCCAGTATCGCTTCTTGGATTTTGCGTCTTACTGACCTTTCCGGCGACAAAAAGGCGTTTTTGGCCAGCTGTTGAGTTATGGTTGATCCGCCTTGGGCGTATCTGCGCGCACGGACATTCGCCCATGCAGCGCGTAAAAGCCCCCAAACATCAATCCCACAGTGCTCAAAAAACCGCTTATCTTCTATGGATATGATTGCTTGAGGTACATAAGGTGGAAGTTCTTGAGCCTTCACCGGCTTGCGAAAGACGTCGCCATAAGTTGCCAGCAAAGTTCCGTCTTCGGCTTTTATTATTATGCATGGCGTTCTGGTTGGCGGGGAAATATCGCTTATACTAGGCAGGTCATATAAGTACCAAATCGACAACACAAACAGCGCTGATATCCCGGTCAGCAACGTCGCAAATATTAATTTAAGCCCGCCTACTCGTTTTTTGAATGATTTACCGTTAAAACGAGATTTCTTGCGCCTTTTGGCCATTATTGTGCCGAAAGTTATGACGCCCGAGTATTGTATATAATCGCTGCATACACAAGGTAAAAGTGATACCCTGAAACAACATATTTCGTCAGTACGACCACAAGCAAATAATGGATTGGAATGATGATGCAGTAATTTTGTCCAAAACTCCATATGGAGAATCTAGCTCAATTTTGACAGTGATGTCAGAAAACCACGGCAGGTGGGCTGGTTTCGTCAAAGGCGCTCTTGGCAGACGAGTTCGCCACGCATCCCAAGCAGCCTTTGAGTGTGGGGATATTGTTCAATGTCGGTGGCGATCCCGTATATCTGATAATCTTGGAAGTATGGCGGTTGAAACTAAGCTTCAGTCATTTATCCTAGCGCGCGCCAGTAAACACAGGCTGCTGGCTATTAAATCAGTTTGTGAGCTTTGTTTAGGCCTGTGTCCAGAAAGACAAGCGATAAAAGATATCTATGACCAATTAACCAAGTTTCTCCGGAATATAGCAAAACCCGATTGGATCTTAAGGTACGTTAGGTTTGAGCTTGAGTTGCTGCAACACACAGGTTATGGGCTCAGCCTTAATAGATGCGCCGTTACCGGAGTACATGACAATTTGATTTATGTCTCGCCCAAAACCGGTCACGCTGTTTGCGAATCTGTTGGGGAGCCATACAAAGACAAGCTCTTAAAATTGCCTCGTTTTCTAACTCTCTCGGGCAACAATCATATCGTCGCCTGGCAAGATGTGTTTGAGGGGTTAGACTTGGTCGGTTTTTTTCTTCAGAAGGCGCTTGGAGGGTACTCAAAATCCGTCCCTAGAGCCAGAGTTATGTTATTGCAAGCCTTGACTAAAGATTGTAAGAATACTGGCGCGCCGGCCGATGTTAATATGGATGCTTAGCTCAGTGGTAGAGCGCTGCCTTCACACGGCAGGGGTCACAGGTTCGAATCCTGTAGCATCCACCACGCTTTAGTCAATAAATCAATATGGTGGGTGATGACGGATTCGAACCGCCGACCCTCTCGGTGTAAACGAGACGCTCTACCACTGAGCTAATCACCCATGCAGGACAACACTTGAAACGGTTAAACCAAACCTTAAGTTTTTGCAAGGGGTTTTGCCCCTAAAGCGCCAAGCTTACATACGCCTAAGATTGCCAGCAAGCAAGCGCTTATCAACATAATCGCTACGTATGAGATGTTTCCGGTTGTTGACAATATATAGGTTGCGATGAACGGCGTGTTGCCGCCAAATATAGCCTGGCTCAACCCTACTACTAAAGACACTGCCGTAACCCGTATTTGGCGAGGGAAGGCTTCGGACATAAAAGCCGATCTAGGCCCATAGAAAGCCGCGAGTGAAATTCCAAACATCGCTTGAAATGCCAAGTAAAGATAGCCAAAACCGCCTTTCGATAACTCCATCATCGGATAGCATACCAACATTACCCCAATAATACCGGCCAACATAATCGGTTTGCGGCCGATTTTATCGCTTATATGACCAAACAAAGATACGAATATAAGCATAATCGTGTTAGTAATTGCGCTGAAAATAAACGCCATGTTAGCGCCACTCAAACTGTCATGGGAAAACATATGGTTAGGCAGAAACACGAGAACGATATAAAACGACATGCCGGAAAATACAGTAGAGAAAAATGCCGCCAGCAATTGCGGCCAGTAAGATCTAAACGCCATAACTAATGGAATTGTGTCTGCACTTTTGTTTGGCTGTGTTGTAGGGGGTTCCTGAATATTCTTTTTCACATGAAAGGCATATATAGCTATCAGAACTCCGGTCAAGAATGGAATCCTCCATCCCCAAGCCTCTAAAGCTTCTCTGCCAATAGCGGAGGTTAGGGCAATGACGGTTAATTGTCCCCCCAACAAAGTCCCAAGGATACATCCGACTTCAGAAAAACTGCCGCTCAGACCTCGGCGACTTTTATCAGCTTGTTCTACCGCATAAACCATACTTCCTGTGTATTCTCCCCCAATCGCCAGTCCTTGACATAGCCTCATTAACACCAGCATTACGGGCGACAGCACGCCTATCCCAGAGTAAGTCGGTAACATGCCGATGACTGCTGTAGATGCTGCCATAAGCAAAATTGAGGCAAACAAAACTTTTTTGCGTCCATGCACATCGCCGATATGACCAAAAACTGCGCCGCCAATAGGGCGCCCTATAAACCCAACGGCAAAAACCGCATAAGTGCAAAATTGAGCGAAATACCCTTCAACGCCATCTGGGAAAAAGTTTTTAGCAATAATCGTTGAGAATGCCCCAAAGATGGCATAATCAAACCATCCGAGAATATTGCCCAGCGAGCTTATAAATATGCTTTTCCAGCTTGTTTTGGCCATTATTTAGAATCCTTGTTCATATTTCAGACGGAAGCGGTTTAAAGATACGGTAAACTTCTTCTCAGAAAAAGCCTTTTGTTTTACGGAATCAGGCGTTGGTGTTTCAATGCCGAGTATTTTTGCGCCCTTTCCAATCGCCTGTTTATCTTTAGGATTTATTAGTGTATTTACTGTTGAATGGCTTTGAAGCGGGCGTGGTGGAATTGGCAGACACGCTAGACTTAGGATCTAGTGACTTAGGTCATGGGGGTTCAAGTCCCTCCGTCCGCACCAGTAATGGCGTAGGATGTGAGTAAAGAGCTTGATTTATGAAGATTGTTGAAAAGAGTAAAGATGGTCTTAACCGAGTCTATAACGTCACGTTTCCTGCAGAATTTATTAGCCAAAAAATTGACGAACGCCTAAGGAAGATAAGCGAAAAAGCCAAAGTTGCAGGTTTTAGAGTAGGTAAGGTCCCTTTCGATATAATCAAGCGTAACTACTACAGCGATGCGTTAGCTGAACAAATCAGTGCCAGCTCCTATCAGGCAATAGAAGAAATCGTCAAAAAGTTCAAAGTAAACTTTAGGCTTAAACCTAAGGTTACCCCAGGCTACGACGAAAAGGCTGGTGACCTGGCGGTCGAGGTTGAAATCGAGGCCCAACCAACCATCAGTGTGCCGGATTTATCCAAGATGGCGGTTACTACCTATAAGATCAAGATAAAAGAGGAAGATGCGAAAAGGTCTCTTGACGACCTAAAAAATCGCTATCCAAACTGGGTCAATGCTCCGGATGGAGAGGCCGTTAAGGATGGCCATTTGGTTGAGTTTTCGTGCACGATATACCCACGCAGGAAAGGCGATAAACCTCAAAGATACAGCGACGCTAAAGCCGTTATGGGCCAAAGCATATATGGGCGCGAGTTTGATGAAAATCTTATCGGCAAAAAAAAAGGCGACAAGATCCAGTTTACGGTAACCCTGCCAAGAGGACATAAACTTGCCGGGACTAAGATTGACTATAGCGTGAATATTAAGGGTATAAAGGTCTGTTCGCAATTTGATGATATTGCAAGCCTTGCCAAAGTCACCGGTAAGGCCGAAGATGAGCTGAAGTCGACCATAATTAAAGAAATGGAGGCCTATTACGCCGATCAAGCTTGGCTTGAGACCAAACGCCAAATTATTGACTGGTTAGCGTCTAAGTGTGACTTTCCGGTTTCTAAAACAATCGTTGAAAATGAGTTTAATAATCTGTGGGCGCAGGCACAAAAGTCGTCTCAGCCCCCCATATCAGAAAATAAAGCTCTTCGTCAGGAATATATGGATATCGCTGAAAAGCGCGTAAAAGTCGGTTTCATGCTGGAGGAGATTGGTAAGCTAAACAAAATTTCTGAGCAGCCTCACGAAGTAAAAGCAGCGATTGAGAAAATGGCCAAATCGTACGGAACAGATAAAAAATCTATGTATGACTATTGCATGTCGAATAACCAAATGCTTCGCGCCGTAAAATTTCAGGTTTTTCAAGATAAGGTGATAAAATATATATCGTCGCAGGCTAATACTACTGAGAAAGAGGTTACGCCCGCGGAGGTTGCCAGGTTTTCCGAAGATTACGATACTACAGCAAAGAAAGTTAGAAGGGGTTAATGATATGAACAGAACAAGCGCGAATTACCTGGTTCCTGTAGTTCTAGAGCAAACTAATCGAGGCGAGCGATCCTTTGATATATACTCGCGGCTGCTTAAGGAAAGAATCATCTTTTTATCCGGCTCAGTTGAAGACGAGATCGCCTCGCTGATTTGCGCTCAGCTTTTGTTTTTAGAGGCAGAAAACCCCGAAAAAGATGTATTTTTATATATAAATTCTCCCGGAGGAATAGTAACATCCGGGCTGTCCATTTATGACACTATGCAATACATAAAACCAAATGTTGTAACGATATGTATGGGGCAAGCGGCCTCTATGGGGGCGTTGTTGTTGTTGGCTGGGGCCAAAGGCAAGCGGCATTGCTTGCCCAACTCTCGCATCATGATTCACCAGCCTTCAGGCGGTTTTCGTGGTCAAGCCGCTGACGTCGAGATTCACGCTAAGGAAATTTTGGCGACTAAGGCTCGTTTGAATGAAATATACGTCAAGCATACTGGCCAAACGCTTGAAGCAGTCGAACGCGCTATGGACCGCGACAATTTCCTTTCCCCCGAAGAGGCCGTTACTTTCGGCCTTATCGACAGCGTGTTTACCAGTCGCAAATTGGCTAAGCATTAAAATGCCAGGAGGTTCCTTCTTGAATGCTGCAAGAACAATTTATTTGCGTGTGCGCTGGTTTTATTAAACAGCTCTCACTCTGCTAGCGATATTTTCATAGTGAAGTGGTTTAAAAAGGGAGTTTAGAGGGGCTATGCAACAGCTTGTTAAGCTTTACTAAAAATTAATTATTTATTGCGACATGTAGCTCATAGCATTAAGGAACGAAAATGGATAGCCCAGTATCCGTATCTCCAAGCAGCAAAATATTCGCTTATTTAAGCAAACAAAAGACGGTTTTAAATGCCGAGCTAATAAATTCCAGTCTCAAATCCAAAATCTGCTTTTTAGGTATTTTTAAAACAGTTGTCTTGCTATCAATTATTTGTTTTACGACCCAAAGTCAAAGCTCGCTTCATTTGTCAGACGACCGTCATGATGACGCTGAGGCTGCTCGGCAAAGTGAAGCTTTACTCCAAGCTGCCCAGACGCTAGATTGCCCGGCTACTCCTGTCGATGTAGCCTGCGCCGTTACCAATGCCGTACGTGACATTATATTGCGATTAGTCCCTGATCATCCCGGCCCTTACACACTTGATACTCTTGCTCTCGTTGCTACACCTGGATGGTTTGTCGCTGTGGGAAAGAAAGGCGCGCTATTAATCAGCCCAAATGGAATCAACTGGTTTCTACAAGAATCCAATACTGTGAATAATTTGAACGAAGTTGCCTGCGATGCAAGAGTGATCGTCGCCGTAGGATCTGATAGAACGATACAATTCAGTACCGATGCAACTGTTTGGAACACGGCGCTTTCTGTGAGTCCTAGCCTCTATGGAGTCGCTTACTACGCAGGACAATTCGTAGCTGTAGGATCTGATGGACTCAGGTTGATTAGTACAAATGGATCTGATTGGGTATCACAATACCCTAGCGGCCATACCCTTAATGGAATCGCTTGTAACAGCAGAATTTCGGTTACTGTAGGATATGCGGGCACGATACTAACCAATTTCGACGGAATCAATTGGACGGCACAAATCTCAAACACTGACAATAACCTTTGGGGAATTGCTTATGGTGAGCATCAATTCGTTGCTGTAGGCAATTCTGGGACAATATTGACTGGCATGGATGGGATTGATTGGGTCTTACAAACTTCGGGTATCGGCAGCAATCTTTTTGCGGTCACTCATGGCAATGGATTATTTGTCTCAGTAGGGGATTTTGGCAAAGTGCTAACCAGCCAAGATGGGGTAGCTTGGATTCTGCAAGCCTCAGGTACCGACAATCGTCTTAGTGGAATTACATATGGCGGTGGGCTGTACATCGCTGTGGGGGCTAGGGGCACAATATTAACCAGCCCTGACGGGGTAACTTGGACCTTACGCGCTTCGGGTATTGATAATACCCTTTTTGCGATTACTCGCTTCAATGTCCGTTAAAATTTGATCCTGATCACTTAGCGACATATCCCGCTAGCATTAAATCTGGTTCTTGTACGCAGCGTAAGGCTTTAGCGCAGCCTAAGCTGCGGCTCGGAGGTCAAGTAGACCGCCTCGGTGGATATGGTAATGAGTCAGTGCAGTTCGGTAAATGTTTCAGCAAACTTAGTGGCGAGTCTGATGGTACGCAGCCTGAGCTGCGGCTCGCAGGCGCGTGCGCAGGCCTGCTCGGTGGATATAATAAGACGGCAGCGC
>JAIRYS010000009.1 GCA_031267535.1 Holosporales bacterium
ACCGCAGCCAAGAAAAACACTGATGTAGATTTAAGTTGAGATGATCTGCGCAATGGAATCCGCCGAACAGGTTTGCGTATACGGCTTGCGAGCCGCAGCTCAGGCTGCGTACCATCAGATTGACTACCAAGTTTGCCTAGATATGCAGGGGACTTCCGAGACCTGTCGTCACGTATAATGTTCATGTTCGTCTCCTCTGATGAAGTCACTTTTGATTTCATACCAGTCCCTACTAATGAAGCTTTTTGAGAGAAAGACGATTTGTCTGATGTAGAAATATATCCATCGAGAAAGCCACTGAGGCTTCTAAGTTGCTTTGTTAGCGGCGTATTACCAAATCTACTTAGACTTTCAGACAACCGCGCTGATGTTTTGTTATATCCATCGAGGAGGTCCTTTCGACCTCCGAGCCGCAGCTCAGGCTGCGTGCCATCAGACTTTGCCGCAGCAGAGGATCTCGAGATTCTAACTCTAGCCTGCTGTTGATCTCTTGCCTTTCCGCCTTCTTTCTCCGACAAGCTGAGCAACCTTTGAGCTTTGCTCAGTTTGGGCTTGCTAACGCAAGGCTCGGAAGCCTTAGTGGCTTCCTCGATTGACAGTTCTACGAACTGATTTCTATCCGAGTCAAAACTATCATTCGATTTAAAATTGCGAATCTTATTTAGATAAGAGCCTAATTTACAATTGTAATTTGCCGATTCTGCGAATCTAACTGTCTCTATTTTAGCGCCAACAACCGTTGTTAGCTTGTTGCCTGATTCCTTATCCCAATATCCGCCGAGCGAGCCTGCGAATGCGTTTACGAGCCGCAGCCTTGGCTGTATACCATCTGACTTGCAGTTTTGCTTACCTTTACATTCAGAAGACAGCGACAACTTAGACAAACATCCGCCGAGCAGGCCTGTATTCTGACCTGCAGCCCCCTGCGAACGCAGGGCATTGAGGCAATATTGTCGTTGACCTAGGCCGTCCAGCCGATCACCAGGCCGCGACCCGCTGTCAAGCTTAGACCTTAACTCATCCGCAGCAATATTGATCAAATCGTCACATATATCGGCCATGCTACGGCCAGAGACAAGGGAGTTTACAAGAGGTTTGTCCAGATAGGCTTTCTGATTTGACAGATGGGGGGGGGGCAGTTGACTGATATTCAAAAGGTCGCCAGATACTTTAGCTGACACAAAACTACTCAAGCTACCTTTTATTAAACTCACCCAAGAAAGCTCTCATCATAGACGTTTACTCGCAAAAAACATCAGAAGGGTACAACATTGCCCCAAGTATATGCAAAGAAAAAAATCGAGTCGCATAAGTACCAATCCAAACAGCGCTAGCCATAATAAAAAACAAACCCAAGTCAACCATGTGAAAATTTAAACCTTTGCAAATAATTGACGCATATTTGTTAGCCCGATAGCATTGCAGCTGGTAATTGCGCATATAGACATATGGATGAGGTGTAGCTATGGGGCAGTATAAATGGGTTTTTTTACCTCTCCAGCTTACTGAAAAGAAAGATTATTTTGGCAAAAAACCAGAAATGCCGTCAGGATTACTTGCCAATTACGACATGCTCACTGAAAGCGATAGTAAATATGTGTATGAGATTAAAAAAGATGTTTTGTTTTCTGGTTTTAAACGATATCTACATCAACTAGAAACAATATTTGATGATACAGAATACTGGATAAATGAACATTGGGATGAATTTGATAAAATTTCTGAAACGAACGACCTAGAAAAATTTACAGAATTTGTCGAAAAGAATGCCAATGGAGTTTGTCCTTTCATATATGGTCACTCTTTTGCTAGCAGTTACACGCTTGATATAATGGTGGCAGCTATAAAGCATGGCTAAAAGAGTATACAACGCTGAAGCATATGGATAAGCTGCTCCGGCTTGTGCTACCAGACGAGCCTTTAGCAAAGGCAACTCTGTTTACTATATGGGGGTAACTAGCGGATATTGTCAAATTGCCGCCACACAGTGTTTTCCTCGGTTGATGGACGGCTGAGGCCTAGGTAACTGTAGCCCAAATCGGTAATCATTCTTCCCCGAGAGGTCCGCTGCACAAGGCCTTGCTAAAGCAAAAATGGGTCTATTACCTCTTCGATTGCGTCTTTTTGTTTGGACAATACGGCACAAAGGGTCTCTACCTCCCTGGGCCGCCGTTATAAAATTCTACAATGCATTTTAGATACCGCCGATCCATCATGTCTAGACCTAAAATTATCAACTTCAAGGCTTGTCAAAGCTTGGTCGGCAATTGTTTTGTCAATGCAGTATTGTCAGAATAGTTTTAAAGAACAATCGTCGCAGTTTTTGTTTGGTTGTGATGGTTTGTCTAGGCCAAGGCAACCGTATCCCAAATCTGTGATTACCCTGCCGCGAGAAGTCCTCTGCACTAAGCCTTGTTGAAGCAAAAATGGTTCTATTACCTCTTCTATTGCGTCTTTTTGCTCGGACAGTACGGCACAAAGGGTCTCTACCCCTACCGGACCGCCGTTATAAAATTCTACAATGCACTTTAGATACCGCCGATCCATCATGTCTAGACCTAAATTATCAACTTCAAGACTTGTCAAGGCTTGGTCGGCAATTTTTTTGTCAATTTTGCCGACGCCTTTAACTACCGCAAAATCCCATACGCGCCTAAGCAAGCGACAAGCGATTCTCGGCGTTCCGCGTGAGCGTTCCGCAATTTCCCAAGCGCCTTCGTGTCCTATCTCTACGCCAAAGATAGACGCATTGCGGTTGATGATTGTCTCAAGCTCTTGATGATTATAGAAATCCAAACGCATCTGAATGCCAAAGCGGTCTCTAAGCGGCGATGTAAGTAGCCCTGATCTGGTGGTTGCCCCGACTAAGGTAAACCTTGGCAAATCGATTCTGATGGACCGCGCAGCCGGTCCTTCGCCGATGATTAGGTCGAGCTTAAAATCCTCCATAGCGGGATATAGAACCTCTTCAATTAGGGGGCTAAGCCTGTGAATCTCGTCTATAAAAAGGACGTCATTAGTCGAAAGATTCGTAAGCAACGCAGCAAGGTCCCCTGCTTTGGCGATCATCGGTCCAGAAGTAGCTTTAAAGCCCACGCCCATTTCGCGGGCAATTATCTGGGCTAGCGTGGTCTTGCCCAGTCCCGGCGGGCCGTAGAATATTGTATGATCAATTGCTTGTGCGCGTGATTTGGCGGCCTTTATAAATACGTCAAGGTTTGATTTCAGTTTAAGCTGGCCAATAAAATCACGTAGGTATTGCGGACGTGTTTCGGCGATGTGTTCAGTATCGGCCTCTTGATCGCAAGGAGATAGAATCCTTTCTTTCATATGACGCTGCTGGTGACTCCTCTATAACGATGTAAGCCGGCCGAGGATTTGGCGAAATACCTCTTCGAATCCTTGCTCGGATGGTACGTCTTTTAAAACGCTCAGGATATCGGCTTTTTTGTATCCTAGATTTACCAGCGCTGAGACGACGTCCAAAATAACCCCTGCCGGGGCGGCGGCAGATTCGCCGCCAGTCGCAAGCGAAATGCCGGCCGATTGCTGAGACGGCATTTTTTTATCTTTTAGTTCGTTAATTATCCTAAGGGCCAGTTTGCCGCCGACCCCATCGGCCATGCACAACTTAGCTTTGTCTTCATAAAAAATCGCTTGAAAAACGTCAGCCGGTTTACAAACGGAAAGTATCGATAAAGCAACTTTCGCCCCAACTCCTTGCACTGTAAGCAGCAATTTAAACCACTCTCGTTCTTCAGGGCTTGCAAAGCCATACAGCAGCCAACCGTCTTCTCTAACCATCAATTCTGTATAAACCAAAACCTCAACCTGCCCTTGGTTTTGAAATTTCTCCAGCGAAGGTCTTGGGCAAAATACCCTATACCCGATTATCCCTGTATCAACAGTGATGTGATTATCTGAAACATCGCAAATTTTACCGCGTAAAAAGTTGAACATAGTCAGCAGCTCATCCTTAAATGCGGACTCCAATTGGCGTGACATATGGCCACAGCCAAAGCGTCGGCAGCGTCGTCTTTTACCTCTGGGCAAGTTGGAAGCAGTCGCCTGACCATCATTGCGATCTGCGCTTTATCAGCATGTCCAACGCCAACGACAGCTTTTTTTATTTTGTTTGCGCCGTATTCACTGACTTCGATACCGGCATGGGCCGGCGCGAGCATGGCTGCCGCTCTTGCTGCCCCAAGCTTTAGGGCCGAAGACGGATTGGAATTCATGAAAGTCTCTTCAATAGCAGCCTCTGTAGGCTTTAAACGAACTATTACCTCTGACACCTCACTATAGATAGTGTTAAGTCGCGAAGCTAGGTCCTTTTTACTATCCGGGCGTATTACCCCATGATCAAGGTATCTAAGATTGTTTCCTTCAATCAACACAACGCCCCACCCCGTCTTATTAAGACCGGGGTCGATACCAAGAACTGTGCGCTTAGACGGCATCAGGCCTTGAGGTACGATTGCATGAATTCGTCCGATACGTCACAGTTGGCTACGACTTGTTGAACGTCTTCATTGTCTTCCAAAGTCTCAATCAGCCTAAACAAGGTTCCGGCGGACTCGTCGCTGATCGGCGTTAATGTTTTTGGCTGCCACACAAGGCTAGCCGAGGTTGGGTCTGAGAACTTTTTGGTCAGCGCGTCTCTTACTGCAGCAAAATTATTCACGCTTGTAATTATCTCATACCGAATATCATCTTTCATATCATCAGCGCCAGCTTCAATCGCCACCTCTAACATGTTGTCAGACGGACTAACTTCAAGCGGATAGACGATAACGCCAACCCTGTCGAACATAAAGCTGACGCTGTTGGTTTCTCCTAATGCTCCGCCAAGCTTGTTAAACGAAGCCCTGACGTCAGAGGCAGTTCTTTTGCGGTTATCGGTAAGAGCCTCAACCATAATTGCGACCCCGCTGGGCCCGTATCCTTCATACCTGACTTCCTCATAGTCTGCACCATCTTCCCCTCCCATAGCTTTCTTAATAGCGCGCTCTATGTTGTCGCGAGGCATATTCTCACCACGCGCGTTGACCAGAATATTACGCAGTCTAGAGTTGCTGGATGGATCATCTCCTCCGCCGGTTTTCACCGCGACAGCAATCTCTCTAGCCAACCTGGAAAACACCCTGGCGCGCCTGGCGTCTTGCGCGCCCTTACGGTACATAATATTTTTAAATTGAGAATGCCCTGACATAGCGGTTTTTGTTTGGTTATTTTCTCCAGCGCTTAGAAATGCTCATAGAGCCTGCAAATAACAGTATCTTTAGCATATCTGAAACCAAAAATGGGAAAAGTCCGACAACAAACGCCTGCCAGAAATTATTCAAAGCAACAGCTACGAACATGACGCCCGGAATATAAATCGCCATCAACCCCGATAAACCTGAGATTAAGTGCTTAAAAAATGACTCTTTATGCCAGGTTGCAGTCATACATCCAACTAAATATGCTGCCACCGGCGTCCCTATAAGATACCCGCCTCTTGCCGAACACAACATTCCCAGACCTCCGGCGCCTCCGGCAAATACTGGAAGGCCACATACTCCTTCTGCTAAATACAGCATGACAGAAGCAAATCCTCTTTTACCTCCCAGCAACCCGCCAACCAGCAAGACAGCATACACCTGCATAGTCATTGGCACAGGCGTTAACGGTACGGCTATCTGAGCAGATAAAGCAATAAACAAACTGCCCAATACTATGTATACAGCATTCAACCAACCGGCTTTATTTTGGCTTACTGCAAGTTTTTCCATATTTGTTTTCACAACTACAACACCAGGTTAGAGTTACCACAGCGCCACAATCGCGTCTACTTTGATTTTTCAGGCAGGCTTAAAAATAAGATGTCTGCTAGAGCACAATTCGTTTTTACCCATCTTTAATGGAAATAACGCTATATTAATATAACTCTACAAACAGCCAACGAAATATGCATGTTCTCCGATATCAATGAATATTTGAAATTCCCGCGATTGCATTATTGTCCGCCTGTGTTTGAGTTCGGCCTTAATAGTTTCGGCAAGCGTACACGTTTGGGTAATTGCTCCTCCGCCAATTGTCTTCCGATGATATCTCCCGATAAGTCCAGCAAATTCTGCAGCTTGTCGATCATTCCCAAGATAAAAATAACAGTCGCATAAGTTCCAAAAGACACCGACGGATCACCTTGTTCGATTTTTGCAACAGTAATCGCTGTAACGCCAGCCCTTTCAGCCACCATAGCGATGGTGATATTACGACGAATCCGAGCCTCCTTTATGTCTTTACTAAGTTTTCTCAACGCCCTCTTAACGGGAATGTGCAAAACAATCTTTTTCTTCATGATATTCAGTTCATAAAATAATCAATCCCTGTTTATAAAACATATCATAATATGGCTTAATGCATCCGATTGGAAAAAATTTACAAAAATGAAAATCGATTATCCAGTCTATCACAAACGTCTTATATTAACTGTTGCACAATGGTATCTCGACGCCTGGGGAAAATATACGCGAAATCCGTCGATTGAAAAAGCAAAAGCGCAGCTTATAAATCGACTAAATACCGATAAACTAGATATATATTTCTTATGTCTTGATAACGGTTACAGCAATGAACCGATCGGTACGTTCAGTTTGACACAAAAAGGCATTCCAGAAAACGAAGGTTTTCCCCATGTTTGTCTCACTTGTTTGTAGTTGGAAAACATCGCAGACACAAGTTCGGAGAAGCTCTTGTTAATCATGCCAAACAACAAGCTCAAAATTTCGGATTCGAAAAAAATATACCTTTACACTACCGATAAAACCATCCATTCATGGTATGAAAAACTTGGCCGGGGAATCACAAAAGAAGATGTTGCTGGCAGGATTGATATAAAGATCATAGAGGCGGACTTATGAAATTTTCCTTTGAAAAAGCAGTTTGGAAAAACGCTTTTGGGATAGATGTTGCGGAACATTGCGGGGCAGACAATCCGTTTCCCATCGATTGTGCTGTTGCAAAATTCCGCAGGGGGAAATATCCGCGGAAGATAAATCACGGATTTAATGAAATGTTTTATGTTTTGGATGGGGAATGTTTCATTGAATTTGATGGTGAAGCCGTGCGTCTGAAAAAGCAGGATGTCCATATCATAGAGCCGGGAAGGCCACATGCAACCAGCGCCGAATACGCGGATATTTTGATAGTTTGCACGCCTTCCTTCGATATCAAAAATGTGGAATTTCTGGATGAAAATACGACCAAGATACTAAATAGAATCAGCGGCATCTTATTAGAAACTTCATTGTAGGCGCTTTTCGTTTTTGCCTACTTGATATTCACCAGAATTAGGGCAACAAAAGACGGTGTCAAGCCCCCGAATTTTGTGCCAGTTGATTCGAAGAATGGCGAGAGAATAGGATGAACGCTTCAGGAGAGAGGTAATTTAGGGAGGAATGAGGCCGACTTGATTGTATTCCTTTCGACAAATTCCGCTAATGATTTTAGCTTCCTTCAATTAATAAAACGCCTCGCGATTCAAGAGTTCGTCTCGCAAAGTTACGCAAAACGCTCGATAACGCCGTTTCCCAAGGGCTTTCGGGAGTTATGTAGGCGGTTTTTACCTCCACGTCACGAATGAACTTTTGCACGTTTTTTGCAATGAACTTAGATCCGTTGTCACCGCGGATAAATTTCGGAATTCCCTTAGCCAAGAACAGCTTTGAAAGAGCACCCAGCACATGTCTGGATGCGATGCTGCGTTCCACCTGGATTTTCAGCGATTCTTTGGTGAGTTCGTCTATTATGGTGAGGCATTTGTATTTTCTGCCGTCCACTAAAACCTAACAAATCCGCCAATCTAACCTATAAATTCAAACCTATAATAACTTGTGCGGATTAATAATTTGCGGATACTGATAGGTACGGCCGGCAAAATTTGCATCAACACATAAAAAGACCTCCGCGACAAGCGCGGAGGCAATAAAATAAGGAGAAAAAAATGAGAGAAGAAAAGATCACTCTATAGCAGTGATCGAAACACGGTTTTGACGCCAAAACTCTTCTTTAGAATCAGAGCCGACGCCTCTAACCTCGATCGGCTTATCTTTACCGTAGGAGATAACAGTAATCAGATTAGCCGGTACCCCATGCGCAACAAGAAAATTCCTGACCGCATTGGCGCGACGTTCACCCAAACCGAGGTTATACTCCCTTGTCCCACGCTCGTCGCAACGCCCTTCAATGACAACACGCCCAACCCCTTTATGTTGCAACAACCACTCAACCTGACGAATCAAGGTGGCTTGCGACGCATGGGTTAAAGCTGAGCTGTCAAACTCAAAAAACACTCTATCGCCGGCTGTGGCAACAAAACTGCCGGCAGCCCCCTTTGTAAACCCAGCGGCAGAAGGCCCCCCGTCTATACCAACGTTTCCGCCTCCACGATTAGACTGACACCCCATCAACAACGCCGCCGTCAACAATAAACTTACTCCAGTGTACTTCATAACAAACTCCAACAACTTACGCACAACTCACACGGGCAGAATTTAGCACTAAATTCGCTACTTAAACGATAATAAAAAACAATAACGTAAGCCGTTAGTTACCTTGTGCCCACAACATGTTGCAAAAACAGCTCACTTAGTAAAATTATGGTTTAATCTGGAAGTCGGGCAATCACACGCCTAACCCGCCGCAGATCGGAATCAACGACCTCGAAAGTAATGCCTGAGTGGTGGCTAAAAATCTCTCCGACAGACGGAACTCTGTTTGCAATTGAAATTATCAAACCGCCAACGGTTTCTACATCAGGAACTTTGCCGTCGTCTGTTGTCTCTACAAATTTGGCAGACAGGGCTTTCCCCGCCTCCTCTATCGAGGTTTTTGCATCGATCAAATACGATCCGTCTTGTTGCTTTACCAAGGATGGAGCGGCTGCTACTTCATCGTTTTGCTGAATGCTTCCAAGCACCTTAAGCACGACTTCTGCAAATGTGACAAGGCCGTCTATTCCCCCGAATTCATCAACGACCAGCATAAGACGTTTCCCAGTGAGGCGCATTTGCTCCAGCAGCTCATCCAGTTTAATACTGGGGGCTATAAAAGCGGCCTCTTGGATAATAGTGTCAATATCAAATTTTTTTGGATTAAAGAAAAATTGCAGAATGTCTCGGATGTTTACGACGCCAACGATATTATCCAAATTATCCTTATAAACTGGTATTTGCGATTTAGAAGCGCAAGAGAAGATTCTTACCAGATCTGCAAAGCTTATATCATGCTCGACCGCGACAATTTCCGCCCGAGGGACCATTATGTCTTCAGCAGCCAAATCTCGCAGACACAAGACATTGCTGAGCATTAGTTTTTCATTAGGATTAATCTCTTCGCCTTCCGGGGTAGTTTCCTCCATAAAATCGTCCAAGGCCTCATTGACGATGTCTTTGCTGCTAGGGTGATTTCTGGAAAAAATGTTTTTGATTTTATTGAACAATGGCCGCGCCTCTATCATTCTCCTGCTTGTACGGATTCGCGATTGCAAGATCTCTAAGGATCTCAACCTCCTTGTTTTCCATTACTTTTGCGTCATCTTCTGCATTATGGTCATAGCCAAGCAAATGCAACAACCCGTGTAGAGCCAAATGCGCCGTATGATCATCTAAAGATTTCGTCTGTTCTTGAGCCTCCCTTTTAATTGTATCTATTGACAAAGCCACGCTGCCTAGCATCTTAGGTACGCCATCATCGCACGCGCCAATAAAGCGCTGAGCTTGAAAAGACAGAACGTTGGTTGGCTTGTCTTGGCTACGGTAAGTCTTGTTAAGCTGTTTTACGACATTGTCGTCCACCAGAAGGAAATCCATGGACTTATTCTTAAGATCCCCCAAACCAAGATGGCGTACTGCGTAGGAAATCACTTTACGCAGAAGTTCAGAAGTCTCTTTAACTTTCCATTGAGAGGAAACAGACCTAACCGAAATCTCTAAGTCTTCGGCCTTAAACTCGATACATTCAGAACTGTCTTCCGGCATACGATAATAAAACTATGCTGAACATACTATCAGAACCTAGATCAAAGTTCCACTAAGACTGTGCTTATCCAGGTCTGTTATATGAACCTGTCGCATATGGCCGATAAGGCTTTCGTCAGAGTTTACATAAACAGGCTGGTTGTATGGCGTGCGACCGATTACCTGACCGTCGTGACGGCCAAATCGCTCGAACAGTACGGGCTGAACGCTGCCAACGCTTTCGTTGTTAAAGTCTTGTTGCTGTTGATCCAAAAGATCTTGCAGAACTGCAAGCCGCTGCTCTTTCACTTTCTCCGACACTTGATCAGGCATATTTTCTGCGGGAGTATTTGGGCGCGGGCTGAACTTGAAATAATAAGACTTGGCAAACTTAATCTGCCTGGCTGTATCCATAGTGCCTTCAAAATCTTCGTCGCTTTCGCCTGGAAATCCTACGATAAAATCGGATGACATTGCTATTTTGGGGCAAACGTCACGTAGCTGGGCGATTATGTCGATATACAAACTGCGGTTATAGTGGCGGTTCATCATCTTCAGAATTCGATCAGATCCGGACTGTATAGGAAGATGCAATGCTGGCATCAAAGCCGGCACGCGGCCAAAAGCGCCAATAAGACGCTCAGACATACTGCAAGGATGCGAAGACAAAAACCTGATACGCGATATTTCCGGATATTCAGCGACCTCCTCTATCAAATCTACAAGGTCAAGTTTGTTGTCGTTGGCGTCCACGCCATCGTAAGCGTTGACGTTTTGCCCTCCTAATGTGATTTCCTGAACGCCATTTCGTATCAGCAGCTCTATTTCCTCTTTAATTCCATCCAAAGGCCGAGAGTATTCTATTCCTCGAGTCTTAGGCACTACGCAGTACGAGCAAAAGTTTTTACACCCTTCTTGCACTGTAACAAAAGCGCAGGGGCCGACATGGCTCATACCGACTGAACTGAAGCATTTGAATTTTTCTTCATTGTGTATGCCGGTGCTTACTATAGGCGCGTACTTACGGCCAGCTTTTTGTTGAGCCTGTATTGACTCAATCGCTTCCGGCAATTTATGCGCGGATTGTACGCCCATTACTATATCTACATTCCCAGAACGTCGAACTATCTCGCCGCCAAGTCCCTGCGCTATACAACCGGTCACAACCATTACAAACGGCAGACCCTCCTTAAGGCGCTTATCCCTGATTTCCTTCAAGCGACCTATGTCAGAAAAAAGCTTTTGATCGGCCTTATCGCGTATATGACAAGTGTTGAATATAACAACGCCGCAAGTTTTATCCTGGCAACTGTCCACTTTGTGAAAATTGTTGCGGCCAAGCAGCGATATGATTTTGTCCGAATCATATACGTTCATCTGACAACCGTAGGTTTTTATCCAAACGCCTTTATACATTTGATCTAACAAAACGTCTCTAGACTAGGTAATTAAAATTAAATACCGCAGCGCTTAACAAGTGCTTAAGGCAAAACAACTTTGCGCGCAATCTACCCCCTCCCTCAAGCATAACTGCTTGCAACAGTTTATATCCTAGTTAGGCTTCAAGTTCATTACGCAATTGCAAAATGATCTCCTCAAGCTCTTGCTCGCTGAGTTTGTTTATATCAAAAGGTTTGTCGGTTTTCTTCCGATCCAAAAAGCCGCAGATTTTACTGATAAGCTCTTTCGCTTTAATAGCCGAGGCTAAATCATTGTTATCAAAAGCCAACTGATATATCCGCTGAAGATCGCTAAGCGTTTTATCAAGTTCGTTTAGCTTATTGGTCGACTGCCCTAAAGGCGCTGTTGGTTTGGTCTTTTTCATAGTGATATAAGGAATTACTGGACGGCCGACCATCTGTGCCGACAAAGGCACAGACAGCCGCCATCTGCAACAACCGCTAAGACGCAATAATGCGTGCGAAGACGGACTTAGTGTACGCTTACCGGAATAAGATCGCTTAAACAAATGGCTTGTACAGCCGAATCCTTAGAACTACTGCTGCCAAGGTTAGATCCATCGGCGGCATATATGGAAAACTTATCGCCCTGGACCGGCTTTACATAAGCCACTACGTTAATGCCCAAAGTCGCAAACTCTCGCTGCGAGATTTTTCTCAGCCAATCCTGATTTTCCGTCAGCATAGCATCTATCTACCTGGCTGAGGCTTCTTTAGCCGACGCTTCGCAAGTTTTTGATGTAATAGCCTTCAATCCTCTGTTGTCATTGGATTTTATAGCTATTTTGCGAACTTGCGATGCGATTTTTGGACGCACTAAATTGATATGCAGCAAACCATTGTCAAAGTCTGCGCTGGACACTTCTATCCCTTCTGCTAAAACAAATGAGCGTTGGAACTGGCGCGTTGCGATTCCGCGATGTAAATATATTCTATCTGCATCGTCACTCTGACTGCCTTTGATCGTAAGCTGGTTATCTTCCATAGAGATCTCAAGATTCTCTTGACTAAAGCCAGCTACCGCCAGGGTTATGCGAAATCCCTGATCGCCAATCTGCTCTATGTTATAGGGGGGATACCCCTCGCTTGAAGATTTTGATAATTGATCGACCAATCTTTCGAAATGATCGAAACCTAAAAACAACGGACTATCAAACAAAGAAATTCTAGACATAATCAACTCCTCTATTAAGCAAGCTGCTAAACACCTTGGCAGATTTCGCTTAAAGCCAAACCGGACCAAGAACCCATGCGACCCCAGTTGGGCGCCACAAACCGCTAAGAAACCCAGAATCTACTTTGGCGTTCCCTAACACGCTCATTTCTAACACATATTACGATAAAAGTCAAGTAAAATTAAAAGCGTTATCTTTAAATTTACAACGTAGGTTTGGATGTTTACTTCAAATGATTACATCCGGCCATTGTTTATGATAGTCTAATACTTAGCATTCGAATTTGTACATAGGTGGTATATTGAGCGAAATATTCAACGAGCTTGAGCAGGAAGTTAACGAAGATATTCGTCGCGACAAGCTGATTCGCATATGGAACCAGTACGGCAAGTACATTATCGCAGCTTTGGTTTTGACCATAGGCAGCATAATCGGTTATATGTCGTGGAGAAGCTATAAAGAGGCTAAGGCCGTCGACTCAACCCAGCATCTTATACAGATATTGAGGCAAGTCGAGCAAGGCAAAATTATGGATGCTTTCACAGGGCTAAGAGAGCTGTCCAACAAGTCTTCAGCCGACGTAAAAATGTTAACAGAGTTCATATACTCTGGACTACGTCTTAAGGTTTATGAACAGTCAGGAAAGATCAACGAGCTTCAAGAGCAAGAGCTTGACGAGTTAGTCGCCATAGAAAAAGACGTCAAGCAAGACATTGTGTGGCGAGATCTCGCCGCTTTGACGACAGCGCTATATAAATTTGATGTTTTAACCCCGCAAGAGCTTATCAAAAAGTTAAAGCCACTAACAACCGTAGATAGGCCATTTATGTTTTCAGCACTTGAGATTACTGCCTTTTTACATATGAAAGCAGGCGAGTTTGAGGAAGCTAAATCGCTTTTCGAACAAATATCAAAAGACAGCAACGCTCCGGCCGAGATGCGTCAGCGCGCTGAGCTAATGCTGCAAAACCCTATTTTACACCGTGGATGAGACTCGTGGCTACAGACAATCAAGATCAGCAAATTAGGCTTGCAAGACTGCAAAAGGTCGCCGATCTGCGTAAACGCGGGATAGAGCCTTATCCTTACGAGTTTGCTAAGACACACTCGTCAGAACAAATTCACGCAGAGTTTAATTATCTTAAGGCAGATCAGGAAAGTGGAAAGCAGGCGTCGGTTGCCGGAAGGGTAATGTCCATCCGTAATGACGGCATGTTTGTTGATTTGCATGATCCAAAAGGTAAAATTCAGGTCTTCTGTCATAAAAAGCAGCTAGCTGAAGATAAGCTTGAATTGATTCAGTCTCTTGATCTTGGAGACATTGTAGGCATAGTTGGCAATGTCAGGCGTACCCCTAGGGGAGAGATAACCGTCGACGCCACTGATGTACAACTGCTGTCGAAATGTCTGCTTCCATTGCCTGAGAAGTATCACGGTCTTGCTGACCGCGAACTCAGGTACAGGCAGCGTTATTTAGACCTGATCACCAATAAAGATTCGCGAGATGTGTTTACCAAACGTTGTTTGGCTACAGATACGATCAGGAAAGCGCTGGTGGACGACGGTTTTATGGAAGTCGAAACTCCGATGCTGCATCCTATCGCAGGAGGGGCTATTGCGAAGCCGTTTATAACTCGTCACAATGCGCTAGATATGGATCTTTATTTGCGTATCGCCCCTGAACTATATCTAAAAAGACTTATCGTGGGTGGGCTTAGCGAGCGAGTATTTGAGATAAACCGTTGCTTCAGGAACGAAGGTATCTCCACTCGCCACAATCCTGAGTTTACGACCATTGAGATATATCAAGCCTACGCTGATTATAATGCCGTTATAAAAATTACGGAAAATGTCGTGACTTCTGTAGCCCAAGCGTTGCACGGACAGCTGTCGATCGAATATGACGGAAAGACTTTAGACTTGTCTGCTCCTTGGAAACGGCGATCTATGACAGGGCTGATTCAGGATCAAACCGGCGTCGATTTTCTTCAAATATCCGGTGATGAAGAAGCCAGGTCTTGTGCAAAAAATATTGGCGTTATCGTCGATGACAGCTTTGGCTGGGGAAAAGTTATAGAAGCTGTATTTGAGGAAAAAGTAGAACACCTGCTTATTCAACCGACTCACGTGACAGATCTTCCGCGAGAAATTTCCCCTCTGTCCAAGATTCACAGGCTTGATCCCAGGCTAACCGAGCGGTTTGAGACTTATATCAACGGCTGGGAAATAGCAAACGGCTTTTCTGAGCTCAATGATCCAATTGACCAGCACGACCGTTTCGCTGAGCAGCTCAAAGCGCGTGAGGCTGGCGACGGCGAAGCTCACTGTATGGACGAGGATTTTATTACTGCCTTAGAATACGCCATGCCGCCATGCGCCGGCTTGGGAATTGGCGTCGATCGGCTTGTTATGATAATGACCAATTCTTTGTCAATCAGGGACGTAATTGCTTTTCCAACGCTCAGGCCTAAGTAAACTTTATTGATCGCTAATCAGATATTTTTTTTGAACTTTTGCTCTGTAAATATCTGGCCCAATGACTGTCAGCCAAGTATCTCTACCCGATCTTTATTCTATCCTCCATAGGTATGGTATTACTACGGCATATGCTGCTAAAGCGTATTTATTTTTTCTGTCTTAAGGAACGAGGATAAACGATGCACGCTCCAATCCATATAAAAGATCTAAGCTTGTTGCTTCCGCACAAAACCTGCTTTGAGGGTTTCTCAACGTTAATCTCATTTGGGGACCGAATCGGTATTATTGGCCGCAATGGAAGCGGTAAGTCTTCCCTGCTTCGCATGATTACGGAACAAAACCCTAGTATTTCGTTGGCATACGTTCCTCAGACCATATCCGATTTCGATTCGCTAAGTGGAGGAGAGCGTTTCAATAAAGCTTTGTCTCTGGCGCTTGGCAAAGATCCGTCACTTCTTTTACTAGACGAGCCAACTAATCACCTGGACCTAGATAATCGAAAAAGCCTGACGCGTCTGTTAAAGTCGTATCATGGCGCCTTAATCATTGCCACCCACGACAAAGAGCTTCTGCGCAGCTGTACCCAGATTCTGTGGCATATCGACGGTGGAACAATCACGGTTTTTCGAGGAAGCTATGACGATTATGTCGGTGAAAAACATCTAAAGCGTCGGTCGCTTGCGCATCAGATTGATCTGGCAGAGCGAGAGAGAAAATTCGCGCATCAACAGCTGATAAAAGAGCAAGAACGCACATCCAAAAGCATCAAATTCGGCAAGAAAAAAGTAGAAAACAAAAAATGGATGAAGAGCGTCGGGGATCTTAAAGCTATGAAGGCCGAAAAATCCCAAGGCAGTAAGCTAAAGAATATCGACGAAAGGAAACAGAAGCTGTCAGGCCAGCTGAATGAAATGCGTCTGCCGGAAATCATTACGCCGAGATTTAAATTTACATATCAGGACACATCCGGCAGATCCATTGTCTCTATAACGAACGGTACGGCTGGATATGCCAGTAAAGTTATACTGCGAAACATAAATTTCTGTGTCGGCTCACAAGAACGTGTTGCAATCGTTGGGCGTAATGGAGTTGGGAAGACGACCCTTGTTAGGGCAATTTGCGGTGACCCATATATTGTGAAGTCTGGCAGCTGGAGCGTGCCGAACCCCCGAGATATAGGCCGTCTAGATCAACATTACGACAACTTAGATCCGGAAAAATCCGCCCTAGAGATAATCTGGGAAGCCAGCGATAAATGGCACGATTTTGCAGAAGTCAGAAGTTTTTTAAACGACTATCTGTTTCGAAAAAACGAAGAAGTAAATGTGCCGCTAAAAACAATGTCTGGGGGAGAGAAGGCCAGATTGTCTTTGGCCAAAATTGCCGCCAACCCGCCTAAGCTTCTGATTCTAGACGAAGTCACCAACAATATAGACATGGAAACACGCGATCACTTAATTGCAATTTTGCGGCAATATACCTCTAGTATTATTGTAATATCTCATGACGAGGGTTTTCTGAGCGAAATCGGCGGTTGGAACTGTATTGAAGCGGTGAAATTTCTGTAATGCTACAATGGCTCCTGGTGGTAACCAATGTAAGGAGACTGTACACGCCCTTGCAAACGGATCCCCTCTCACTTAAAAAATACGTATTATTTTATAGGAAAGTGAGCATAAAAAAGAGGCAGGGAGCCAGTAGCCCCGCACCTCTTAGTATTTGCCAACAAAGCCTCGCTTAACGCGCTGACTTGGCTTGATAATTATTCCAATGTAGCATCAGATGCTATGCGCAAAAAACGAGGGCTTAACGCTTTAAAAGTTTCTATTGCGTCTTCTCCGAATGGTGTAAACATATCCTTAAACAGCCATTTAGGAGCATCAGCGGGGAGGCCTTTAACCATAAGATCCAGATAACTTAATTGTACGCCGAACTCAATACCAAATTGGGCTGCATACACCGAACGAATCCCTTCTGCATACAAAGTAAAGAATAATCCTTTAAAATAAGTTTCTAAGCCTAGTTCACTAGCTGTATAAAGTTTTTCAGTAGAGTTGATAAATCCCACAAAACCTATGGTGTCATCCTGGTCCTCCATGTCTTTTGTACTAAAAATCAAGCACTGGGGTTTCATGAAGATTAAAAAAGATTCAGGGAAAGCAGTTTTAAATTTCCATGTATACACTCTTTGGAAAATACAAAAATTGCCTGATTTTCTTGAACTCTTTACTAAAAGAGGATCAACATTGGCGCCATAAATTGCGGAAGGCGCCAAATTATAACGATATGTAAAGAATGCGCAATCTCCGAAACTTGCCTCTTTTTATTATTATAAAACTTCCTAGAAATACAAGAAGCATAACAACACAAACAATCATATAAATGGCCGCCGACTCAACGCTGGCCTTTCATTATGAAAAACCCCCACAGGCAAGTGAGGAAAAGAACACGAGGATTAAGGCCTGGCAGTGAACTACTTTCCCGTACCTTAAGGCACAGTATCATCGCCGCTGGGAACTTTCGCTTTCCAGTTCGGAATGGGATGGAGCGTTGGGCTTCCCGCTGTTGCCACCAGGCCGATCCTACAAGGCTGATTCTATCATATACAAACAATCATGCAAGCGCCTTTCGCAGAATAATATAAGCCGCGTAACACAAAACACACTCAGCCTACGCGTTCCTGACCCATAGTTTCCTTGATAAAGGCCGACATAACGTAAGATATGACCAAACAAATTGGCAACGTTAAAATAGCCTTATGATAACAGGATATGTCATATAGCCTTACGCCCGATGCAGATAAGCCGCCTGTCCAAAACAGATCTAACAACACGCCAAATACCGGTTGAAAAACCGACCCAGCCAGCATCACCAGCGCATTAGCCAATGCAATTGCAGTTCCAGAATGCCGTACGGACGCGTTGTTCTTGGCGCATGTGAAAACCAGAACCTCTGCAGCTGTAAATACTCCTATTAGGAATACTATTGCGAAGGATGTGTACAAATTTTGCGAGTACATTAATGCGATGAACAGAACAGTAGTGCAAATTACTGAAAAGCGGATGGTTTTCATATAGCCGCCAACCTTCCTAGCAATAATGGCTACTGGAATGCTGCCGATGGCAAACCCTATAAAAAGCGCTGAAGTAGCGAAAGAAGCCAATTCGTTGTTAACTTGATGCTTGGCTATAAAAAACGGCACAGCCCAAAGTTCGGAGAACACAGAAACCGGAAGATACATAAATCCACCGACCATCCCTGACAGGATAATTTGTTTATTCTTGATGATCTTTTTAAAGATAGATCCAAAAGATTTCTGTATGCCGGCATTTTCAGATATTCTTATCGCCTTAGGCAGCAACACAAACGCTAACACAGCCAAAACCGCCCCTACAATCGAAATAAACAGTATTGCCTCTCTCCATCCAATGGCGTTTACCAGCTTAGCAGTCGGGAAACCGCTGCACAGGGCCCCAAACGTGCCCATCATGTTTGTTATTCCCGCAAATATGGGGAAATGCTTAATCGGAAAGACAGTAGACGCGATTTGCAGGCCAGATATAAATGCGCAAGACGCTCCAGCGCCGATTAAAAAGCGGCCAAACTGTGCGATGAGTACGCTGTCTGTCCAAACAAACATAATTGATCCCAGAACTGACAGGATTATTGACGACCCTATCAGATTTCTTGGCCCAAGCTTATCAAGTATAAGGCCGCATGGCACTTGCAAAGTAACGTATGAATAATAAAAGCAGGACACCATCATGCCAAGGATGCTGGTCGTAATGCCATAGTGGCACATAAGATCATCGGTCATAACGCTAGGCGAAACGCGCAACACCACCTCGTACAGATAGAATATGTTAGCGATACTCCACGTAATCCAGGATTTAATGTTTTTCATGACGGTAGCTTATTGTTATTTAACTTTCTTTGAAAAGATACAGGACAAGCCGGCTGTTAGATGGCCGACCCCGCTTACTGCCGTTATAAGCGCAGCGCACCACAGACTTATGATTCCAAGCTGATGTATCTCATGAACACAGCTGCCAAGCGGAACGTCCGCAAGTATAAGCAAGATCATAGAGACCATCTGCACAAGCGTCTTGCACTTGGACAGCTTGCTTACAGGAAGCTCTTTATCGACAGTGGCCAGGTATTCTCTTACGCCAGAGATCAGTATCTCTCGCATAACTATTACTATTGCGGGGATTAACTCAAGTCCGTGTATTTTGCCGATCTCTACTAACATAAGGATAGTTGTGACGACCAACAGCTTATCGGCAATCGGGTCCAAAAGCTTGCCGAGTTTTGACACTTGTCCCCAACGCCTGGCGATAAAACCGTCTAGAAAATCTGTTAAGCAAGACAGCATAAATAAGATTGCTGCACACCAGCTTGCAAAACTGCCGCGCACGTAAAGGCAGATGACTATAGCCGGTATCGACAGAATACGGAATAATGTTAAGGCGTTTGGTATCAAAATTATGTGATTTATTACAGCCACAGCTAATCTTTATCAGCTTTGTGGAGGTTTTTAAAGATATTTTCCGCCAGCTCTTTGCCTATACCGCCGACTTTCGACAGAGCAGCGGTACCGGCCGCAAGTATATTCTCAATCGAACCAAAATAGGCAAGCAAATCGCGACGGCGCTTACTGCCCACGCCGGAAATATCATCCAGCGCAGACTTGTGGGCATAACGTCCTCGTGCCTTTCTGTGCGAGGAAATGGCGAACCTATGCGCCTCGTCTCGCAGCTTCTGCAAAAAGTACATAAGCGGTGAGTTTTTACTAATCTCAAGCGCGCGGCCTTCATAGTATATCGTCTCATCCCCAGCGTTACGCTTTATCCCTTTAGCGATTGATATAATCTTAACGTCATGACAGACTCCTTTTAGCTTTGCTTGCACCGCGCTAAGTTGGCCTTTTCCTCCGTCTAAAACAATCAAACTCGGCTTTACTGCTTTCAACGAGCCTGAGAACCTGCGCATCAACATGTCGCTCATCATAGTATAGTCGTCTCCGCGTTTTTCCTGCATTTTGAATAATCTGTACGCGCTTTTATTGAATCCTTTACCAACCTCGTAAATAACCATAGCCCCATAGGCAAAAGTTCCTTGGATATGGCTGTTGTCGTATATTTCTATGCGATTGAGGTCTGATATATCCAACATTTTGCTAAGCAGATCAGCAACCGCCGCGTCGTCTTTAAGATCTGGCTTTTTGCTGGACAGACTGCCTTGAGCCCTGGCAATCACGGCCATAACAATACTTCGCTTGATGCCAAGCTTTGGGGTTTGTATTTTGACTAAACGCCCGGCCCTTTGACTGACGAACTGTTTTATCAAAAGCAGATCTTGCAGCTCGTGCGAGGTTAGGATTAAGTCTGGCGCTTCGGATGATTGATAGTATTGCTTAATAAACTCAGCCAATATAAATGCGGGCGAGTATTCCTTGGTTAGGTCATTTTCAGGAACGTCTATAAAATACGCAGCGTTATGACTAAGCTCCCCGTGGCGATAAGCGTTAACCTGAATGCAGCAACCAACCGCAGAAAACGCTAACCCAAGCACGTCCAGTGCAACATTTATGTTTATACAAATGTTCTGGGCGGTCTGAATTTTAGTTAAAAGTTTTATTTGATCTCTGTAAGCTGCGGCTTCTTCAAACCTAAAATTATTACTTGCCGTAAGCATCTTCGCGCTCAACTCTGATTTTAAGCTAGAGCTCTGACCGCTTAGGAATTTAACAATATTACGGGCGTTTTCGGCATATTCAGCCTCCGATATCCGGTTACAACAAGGCGCTGAACAACGCTTAATGTGGTACTTGAGACACGGCCTGGTTCTTAAAGATAACGCCCTGTCGGTACATGTTCTGGCTTTAAATGCCGAAGTCAGGAAATCCAGCACCATGGCGGCCTCCCTGCCAGAATAGTACGGACCAAATCG
Organism: Holosporales bacterium; assembly: GCA_031267535.1. Taxonomy (GTDB): domain Bacteria; phylum Pseudomonadota; class Alphaproteobacteria; order UBA3830; family JAIRWN01; genus JAIRWN01. Next base: position 21,067 of record JAIRYS010000009.1, read on the forward strand.
CTGAGAGTCTTGCCCACCTTCGTTTTCCCTGAATTTAGCAACACGCGGGTATTTATGTTTGGAAACCATGATATAGCTATAGTTTTTGGGAGTTTTCAGTAAAACATTGAATCTGGGGACGTGTTTGGTTATAAGGCTTGCTTCCAGGAACAGCGCCTCAAGCTCGTTAGCAGTTGTTTCGAATTCGACTTTTCCCACCATTGAGACCATTAATTGAAGTCGCTTTGGTAAAGCGTCGAAGTGGTAGTAATTTCTGATGCGGTTTTTGATATTTTTAGCTTTGCCTATATAGATGATTTCGCCTTCTTTCGAGATCATCTTATAAACGCCTGGGCGTCTCGGCGCGCGTTCGATAAAGTGTTTTAGATTCGACAACCCAACTAAAGTCACGTATCTGCCTACTTTTTCATTTGATTGTGTTAATTATACACACTGCCAGCGCGTACCTAAAGCACGCAAGGAGTTTAATAGGATGGGGGGGGGGGAGGAGAGGGCTGTGGTATTTATGGTGATTGATTTTCCAAATTAAGCCTAGTAATGATTTTCATCTAAAATAAATCGAAATATATGAACCGATAAACGAGGAAGCTTTAAAGGTTTTCGAGCCTTGCGTTAGCAAGCCCAAGCCGGACGAAACCAGGAGACTGCTTAGTTTATAACTGAAGGAGGATATTAACCCTCAGCCTTAAGCGACTTGTCATTAGATTTCTGGAGACAGGCGTTCGATCTTACGTACATGTTGAACCGCTGTTTCTTTTTCTCCGCAAGAGTCATCGCCCAGGGAATTAGAATTGTAGCCTTCTCATCATTATTCATAAATGTTTCTGCCAATATTTTAACAAAATTCAGAGAAATTATTTCAGTCATCTCGCAAACCTATTATCCATCTTCATTGTCAAGTTTCGTCTCTTCAACTTCGAATCGCAATTCTGACGTGGCTTTTGGTCGCAAAAATATCATGATTGAAGAAAAACCTCGAACTGCGTCTTGTATCCCGCGCTTCATCTAGGATTTTTATCTGTGGCATCCTTAGAATCGAATTTTCAGCAAGCATTACATGATCAGTCCGTTTGTATGATCATTAAATTTTGTTTTACGAGGCCGCCCAAGCTAGTTTTTTTGAAATACGCGAGGTATTATACCTCTTGTTTCCCCCTCTTCAAAACCACCCCCCCCCACAAATAATCTTAATAATCCAGCTGGCGGGAGTGACGGGACTCGAACCCGCGACCTCCAGCGTGACAGGCCGGCGCTCTAACCAACTGAGCTACACCCCCGAATTTGACTAGGGAAGGCTAAGACATCCGGGTCGTACAGTCAATGTTAAACTCAGCGTTAACGAGTTTTTGTGTCATTCAAGGTTATTTTATGTTAAATTTAATAAAATGCTGCTGATGGGTCTTTAAATGGCAAATCAAGCCACAAATACCGGAGAAAACAATCAAGCCTATGAGAAAATAAACGATCTTTGGGCGCAGCTTGCCAGCTTTATGATCCCACAGCCCTATGCTTTATCAAATGACTTGTTGAATCCAGTACTTAAAGCGCAGTTGTTTATAAAGGCAATCAGCGACGGCAATAAAAAAGCGCTGGAGAGCCCAGAAAAGCTTAAGCAGGCCTATCAAGATATATTCATGAAATGGGTTGATCTAAGCGATTACCTAATTAAGCGACTTGGCGGACAGGATTTTACCCCCAAAGTAACACCTCTGCGTGGCGACAGACGTTTCCGAGACCAAGCTTGGGAGGATAATCCGTTTTTGGATTTCGTAAAACAATGGTATCTGCTTTCTGTCGACTGGATTCGCAACATTTATGCCGACCTAGACCTTGATGAGAAAACTAAACATAGAATTGACTTCTTCATCAGGCAAGTAAGCGACGCTATAGCGCCATCTAATTTCGCTCATATAAATCCGGCAGTAATTAAAGAGGCAATGAAAAGCGGCGGAACAAATTTCCTTAAGGGCATTGAGAACTATCTCAACGATATAAAGCGTGGCAACGGCGTTCTGAACATAACAACCACAGATCAAGATTATTACAAGCTAGGAGCGAATCTTGCCATTACTCCTGGTAAAGTAATTTTCCAAAACAAAATCATGCAATTGATTCAGTACAAGGCCACTACTGACAGCGTGTATTTTGTACCCTTACTGATTATTCCGCCTTGGATCAATAAGTATTATATCCTCGACCTTCAACCAGAAAACTCGTTTATCAAGTGGTTGATTGACAGTGGTTATACTGTGTTTGTGATTTCGTGGATCAATCCGGACAAAAGCTGTGCAAATGCTTCTTTCTGGGACTATATGAACCGGGGTATTAAAGCGGCGCTTGATGTTATCAGCAGCGTGACAAACGGGCGTGACGTCAATGTTATTGGCTATTGCTTAGGGGGTACGTTATTGCTGACAATGTTGGCCTATTACGCGTGCCCAAAGTGTAAGGAAAAGCTTGCTCAGTCAATCAAAAGTATCACTTTACTGACGACTTTGACCGATTTTTCTAAAGCCGGGGATTTTACGTTGTTTCTGGATAAAGAGCACCTCGACACTATCGAAAAAATCATGAAAAAACATGGCATACTTGATGGTCGTCATATGTTTAACACCTTCAGCGCTCTGCGCGCTAACGACATGATTTGGTCGTATTTTGTAAACAACTATATGATGGGAAAGAATCCCTTGCCCCACGACATACTTTACTGGAATGCAGATTATACGAACCTGCCCTATAAACTGCATAATTTCGTCCTGCGCAAACTGTATAACGAGAACTTGCTAACAAAGCCCGGAGGACTGAAATACAACGGCGTTCCTATAGACCTAAAAAACGTAAAAATCCCAGTTTGCATGGTGTCTTGTAAACTTGACCATATTGCCCCATGGACGGCAACGTATTCTGCCATGAAGTTGCTGGGCAGCGCGCCAAAGTTTATTTTATCAGAGTCTGGCCATATAGCAGGAATAGTTAACCCGCCTAGCAAAAAAAAATATGGCCACTGGACCAATGACAAAGCGCCCACTAATCCCAGCGAATGGTTTGATGCGGCGATTTCGCACAATTCGTCTTGGTGGCTAAGCTGGCTGGACTGGCTTAAGCCTTATAGCGGCGGGAAAAAAGCCTCGTCAAGCAAGTTGGGCAATGGACAATTTCAGCCGATAGAAGATGCGCCAGGACGCTATGTCAATACGACAGCGCCTGTTGTTTAAGTTAATGAATTTGTATGAATATGGTATTTAGTATTGGGGCGATGAAATGAAAAAGCGGTTAAAGGTAATGGGCGTTTATTGTGGGCTGGTGGCGTTTACCAGCTTGGCAGCCTCGCGAAGCGTTGCTAATGTGACCGCATATGGCATTAATCATGCCTCAGAGCAGGCCGCTCATACAACCAAAGGCAAGCAAAAAGAGCAGGAAGTTAGAGACGTGCATAATATGATGCTGCACCATGGCGTTGTATCGCTTGAACACTCTGGGCAGTCAACTTTGCATGAGCAACATGTTAAAAGTTTAAGTACCGAGCAAGAGCACTTCGCAAGACAAGCCGCCAAGTACCGCAGTTTATCAGCGCAGTCCCACGATCCAGAAACGACCAAGCATCTTAAAACGCTAGGCGATCATTCTGAAGAGCTTGCTAAAGTTTACCAAAAAAAGGCTGAATGCCACAAAAAGCTTGGTGAGCTTCATAAAAAAATGGCGCAAAACAACCTGGAAATAGCTGAGCAGAGTTCACATCTAAAAAAATCGACGCAGCGTTCCGGCGAACTACATAGGCGAGCAGCTCAAACGCATAAGAAACTGCATTGATTTGTTGATTTAAAGCATCGCTATGAAGACAAAAAATAATTCTATCATGTGCATTGCGTACGGATTGACCGCGCTTGCTGTCTACGCCATAACTTTTGTTGAAACGGATGTCAACGAGTCCGCTTTAATAGCCAGAGCCAATCAAAAGGTCCAAGTTTGCCAAATCATTTGTGAGATCAAGAATGGCAATAAGGTTTTCAAAACCGTAGGAACAGGCACAGTAATAACCATACCTTCCGGCAGGAAGGCCGTGCTTACCGCGGCCCATGTAGTTGACAAAACAGGCAGCGTTAGGATCGAGTTTTTTGTGAAAGGACGCGTTATTCCGTCTAAGGTCAGCAAAATCATCAAATACCCACGCTATTTAGACAAAGGGGCCGTTGATCCAGAATCGCTAAAGACCGATTTTGCCTTGATTTTTTGTGATATTCCCGATTCGATCACGCCTATCTGCCTGGGACCGGAAGATTTGTCGGAAATTGTTAAGAAAGCCAACAAACACTTCTTTGCAACTTTTATAGGCTATGGCGATCATGGCGTGCTTGGCAGCAATGGCTTTGTCGCATTTAAAAATACCGGCAGAGTAAAACGATATATGGGATGTCCGATCGAGCTGTCGCCCCAAACTAAATTAGAGATTTATGCAAATTTATTGCAGGAATCTTTTAGCAAAGACCTGGCTAGACAGCTGCGAGAAACCGCAAGCAACATAAAGTCTGACGACAAAGTATTCTATCAAGTGCATAAAGAATTGAATAAGCGTGGGCTTAAGTTTGATTTCGGTCCTAGGCACTTGCCTGACGCAGTTATTCTTCAAATCCCTCCATACAGAAGTCGCAATGTTTCGGTAAACATGGCGGGGTTCACAAATCACGGAGACAGCGGAGGTCCGTTATTTATGGGCGACAGCAACAATATTATTGGGGTTTGCGTAGCTGGTCGGCCTGGCGATGAAAAATCGCACCACTTTACTCGTTATCAAAGTTTTTTTAACTCATACGTCAACTATGACGTCTTTCAGTGGATAGAGAAAAATTTAAGTTCATAAACGCATGAATTAGCCTTGAAATAAAGCTTATTGTTGGGGTATCGTTAAGGCGTTTTTTGGAATGCAAATTGTTATGAGTACCCCTATAATGCCGTTAGCCACGGCCGTATGGCTTGTTGACAGTACGTCCCTTACGTTTCAGCAAATAGCTGACTTCTGCGATATTCACGTTCTGGAAGTCCAGGCCATAGCTGATGGGCAGGCGGCAATTGGTATCAAAGGCGTTGATCCGGTTTTGTTGGGGCAACTAAGTAAGGACGAGTTGACCAGATGCGAGAAAGATCACTCAGCAAGCTTGGCTAAGCCAGAGCTAAGTCGCTCTACCCGAGCGACTGCTAAGCCAAAGATTACTCGCCAGGATAAAATCAGAGCAGTTTGCTGGCTGGTGCGAAATTGTCCAATTGCCGGTGACGGCGAGATTTGCAAACTTGTTTCAACAACGAAAGCGACAATTAATTCGATTCGAGACGGAACCCATCCTGCTCTTCACGACATAAAACCTGCCAGCCCAGTACAGTTAGGCATATGTTCGCAAAAAGACTTAGATAAGCTTCCAAGATTAGCTCCTGACCTTTCGGTTGCCTAATTAAGCTGGCCAACATGCAAGGAAGACTGCCGGTGGTTTGCTCAGAAATTACCGTTCTAAGTTTAATGTTTGAATGATTTACAAGCGTTGTTTTTGGTGAAGGTTAAGTGACAGATTCATCCGCAGGCATGCGTGCTGCTGGAAAATTGGCGGCGATGACGCTTGATTTCATAACCCCTCATGTGCAGGAAGGCGTTACAACCCAATATTTAGATGAGCTTTGTCGCAGATTTATCACAGACAATGGCGCTGTGCCGGCTACGCTGGGATATAACGGGTATCCCAAGTCAACTTGTATTTCCCCAAACGAAGTTGTATGCCATGGCATTCCGTCGTCAAGAAAGCTGGTGAATGGGGATATTTTGAATATTGACGTCACGGTTATTCTTGACGGCTGGCACGGCGACACCAGCCGGATGTTCTATGTCGGCGCGCCAAGCACTGCTGCCCAGCAACTAGTTGAGTCCACTTACAAAGCTATGATGTTAGGAATCAACGCCGTCAGGCCGGGGGCTACTGTAGGTGACATTGGGCATGCGATTCAAACATATGTTGAAAGCAAGAACTATTCGGTAGTAAGGGGTTTCTGCGGTCATGGCATAGGGCGCGAATTTCATACAGACCCGTCTATCTTACACTTTGGTCGCCCCAAGAAAGGGCCGGTCTTACGCGAAGGTATGACGTTTACGATTGAGCCTATGGTTAACTTAGGAAAACGCAACGTTGTGATCCTCGATGATGATTGGACGGCGGTTACTGCGGATGGGTCATTGTCCGCTCAGTTCGAGCATACAGTCATCGTAACAAAATCTGGGGTAGAGATCTTAACTTTATCTTCCAAAGGGTTTAACTTTCCCCCGTACAACAGCGTTTAGATATAATGGACGAATTATCCAACGGACACCGCAAGCGGCTGAAAGAACGATTTGCAAAAGCTGGCGGAGATGGCGTCTATGACTATGAGCTTTTAGAGATGCTTTTGTATTTGGCAATCCCACGCAAAGATACCAAGCCAGTTGCCAAGCTGCTTCTTGAAAAATTTAAAACTCTTAGAGGCGTGTTATACGCAGACCCTAGTCTGTTGAAGCGTTCATATGGGATTGGAGATACATCCATACACGTTTTTGCTTTGATTAAAGAATGCATTATAAGATCTTCGCGAGAAGAGATAACCAAAACAGACCTTATAGGCTCGTTTGATAAAGTTGTTAATTACTGCCAGCTATCCATGGGTTGCCTTACGCGTGAGCAGCTGAAGATTCTGTTTCTCGATAATAAAAATTACCTAATCTCTGACGAGGTTTTGCAGGAAGGAACAATCAACAGCACGGCCCTTTATCCTCGCGAGATTCTAAAGCGAGCGTTTGATAACGCCGCCGCCTCAATGATTATTGTACACAACCACCCAAGCGGCGATCCAACGCCTTCTGCGCGCGATATAGAGATAACGAAAACCTTAATAGAACTGGGCAAGCAAGTATGTTTGAAAGTACAGGACCATATTATTATTGGTCGCCAAAAATATAAATCGCTGAAACGCTTAGGGCTTATGGATTGATATGAGTAAAAAACTGAAAATTGCTCTAATTGTTTTTGTCGTCTTTTGCTGCAAGACCCATGCAAATCAGGTCAACGTCGAAGAACGAGAGCTGTATCTATCTCAAATAGAATCATTTTTTGACGACATAAAGGCAATGAACGCCAGATTTATTGAAGTAAGCAGTACAAAAGGCATTGCGTCAGGCGTATTCATGATAATGCGGCCGTACATGAAGGTAAAATACGAAACTCCGCATCAAAATGTAATTGTTGCAGACGGCCAGAACCTTTACCATTGGGACTGCCAGCTTGAAGAACAGTCTAAGTACGACATAACTTCGTCCCCCGTTGCTGCTATACTAAGTAAAAAACTGAACCTGAGAAAAAATACGATTGTTAAAGCGGTTAAACAAGACTCAGCCAAAATATGGATTAACCTTAGCCTCACGGCCTATTCCGGTGTAAAATCAATTGTGTTGGTCTTTACCAAAAAGCCATTTTGCCTTATTCAGTGGATACTTATAAACGACCGCAACGATACAGTTGAGGTTACTTTGCAGGACGTCAATCTTAAGGCTAAGCTCAACCAGGCTGATTTTAGCCTGAAATAGCCTAAGCAGACCGCAATATGGCCTTACACCTGTCGGCGATATGTTGAGGCGTAAGCCCAAAGTGTTCGTACAAGTCGCTGCATGGGGCCGAGATACCGAAGTCGTCGATACCTATGCAGCGATCCAAGCTGCCGGTGTATTTTGCCCACATTGCGACAGAGCCGGCCTCCAAAGACGCCACAGGAGCGCGCCCAAGCGCCATGCTTTTGTATTCTTTGCTTTGTTGGTCAAACAGTTCACAACATGGCATTGATACCACAGCGACGTTAATGCCTTCGTTAAGCAATAATTTCCTGACAGACAAAGCAAGGCTTACTTCTGAGCCAGTAGCAAGCAAAGTCAAGTCTCTATCTTTCGCTGATTGCCCAGCCGCTTTTCCCAATACATAAGCGCCAAAGCTGCACAAGTTTTCATCTCTATAATCATTTACCGGCGGCAAATCTTGACGTGAGAGGATAAGCGCAGACGGCACATTGCGGTTTTTTATGGCCAGCTCCCAACATTCAGCGGTTTCAATACTGTCTGCTGGGCGCATCACATTTATCCCCGGTATAGATCGCAGCCCTGTAAGCTGTTCGATTGGTTGGTGAGTCGGACCGTCTTCGCCTACCCCAATTGAATCATGGGTGAAAACGTATATAACCCCAAGTTTCATCATTGCGCTCATCCTGATACTTGCGCGCATATAATCGGAAAAACACAGGAACGTGCCGCCATAAGGGATAATGCCCTCATCATACAGCGCCAAGCCGTTCATAATGCCGCCCATGGCGTGCTCGCGGATGCCATAATGTATATATTGGCCGCAATGATTCTCTATGGTTATGATACGCATATCTTTACCATGCGTTCCATTGGATGGGGTTAGATCCGCAGACCCGCCAATCAATCCCGGCAGTACTGAAGATAAAGCGTTTATCACGCTCTGCGATGCTTTACGGGTTGCTGTCGGCTTTTGGTTGCCGGCAAACTCTTTTTTTGCCTGCGCTATAGTCTTTTTTATCTCATCTAATGAAACGGCATTTGATTTATTACTTTTGGTCGCAAAAGTTTTGGGCCTCAAGCCAACTTGCCGCCAGGCTGAAAGAATATCTGAGGGGATTGCAAACGGATCTGCCGTCCATCCAAAAACCTTACGCATCTGCGCTACTTCATCGTTTCCCAAGGGCGATCCATGGCAACCAGAATTACCGGCTTTTGTTGGCGCCCCATAACCAATCGTTGTTCTGCAGGCAATAATCGACGGCCTTAGGTTATTTTGTGCCGCCGAGATTGCGGCGACGATTTCTTGTTCGTTGTGACCGTCTATACTTTGATAATGCCAATTATAAGCGCCAAAACGCATACGAATATCGTCTTTGCACGTTATATCTGTAGGACCGTCGATGGTGATATGGTTATCGTCGAACAGTACTATAAGCCGGCTAAGCCCTAAAGCGCCCGCAAACGAGGCTGCTTCGTGCGAAATCCCCTCCATAAGATCCCCGTCTCCGGCGATAACGTAAGTAAAGTTACCATTACCCTTTGTCCTTTCAGCCACAGCCATTCCAACCGCATTCGCCAAGCCTTGTCCCAGCGGCCCTGTTGTTGATTCAACTCCTTCCAGCAGGCCATACTCAGGATGCCCACTGCACTTCGAGCCCTTTTTGCGAAAGCTTTTTATGTCTTCAAGCGTTAACCCCTTATATCCAGTCAAAAACATAAGCGCATACAGAAGCGTGCTGGCATGTCCGGCCGAAATAACCAGCCTGTCTCGGTCTGAGCGCAAGTGATCTGCTGGATCGAACTTCAAAAAATCACGGAACAGAACGCTTGCCACATCAGCAAACCCTAATGCTATGCCCGGATGACCAGAGCCGGCGTTTTCGATCATATCCACTGCCAAAAACCGAACAGCATTGGTCATCTCTTTAAAATTCATCTTGTCCCCTTACAATATAGCTCGATTATTAGCAAACGCTGGCTTACGTGGAAAGTTAATAGTTAGTTAAATTAAGTTTTTCCTTGCACAAATCGTTATTACCATCTAGATTGTGGCCGTTCGTGGCAAAAGGGCTTTTGTGAGCTTTTTCGATCGCAAATTTAAGCGCATTTTGTTGAAGCTTTCTGGCGAAGCCCTTATGGGCGCGCGCGATTATGGCATAGACTATGACTACTTGTTTAAGTTAGTGGAAGCGATTGCCAATTTAGCAGACGCCGGCATCCAGCTTGCCATAGTTGTTGGCGGTGGAAACATTCACCGTGGTTCACGCGGGGTAGAGTACGGTGTTTCCAGGGTCAACGGCGATTTCATGGGAATGTTGGCTACTGTGATTAACGCCATCGCTATTCACAGCGCTTTAAACAAACTGGGCAAAGAATCGCGCGTTATGTCCTCAATTCGTATGCAGGAGGTATGCGAACCATATATTAATCATCATGCGCACAAGCATCTTAGTAAAGGACGCATTATAATCTTGTCGTCCGGCGTAGGGATTCCTTTTTTGACCACAGATACTGCCGCGGCGCTTAGGGCCGTAGAGCTTGAATGTGATGTAATGCTTAAGGGTACTCATAAAGTAGACGGAGTGTATAACTGCGACCCGGCAAAGAACGACGAGGCTGTTTTCTTCGAAAAAATCAGCTACTCTGAAATTCTTGAGAAGAACCTTAAGTTTATGGACGCGTCTGCGGTAACATTGGCGCGTGATAACAACCTGCCTATGGCTGTTTTTTCGATAAAGAATCCATCAAATTTACTGGATGTAATTTGCGGCAAGTGCAGGTGTTCGTTTATTTCTGGAGAAAAAGATTGAGCGAAGAGTTATTGGCAGATTTAAAAAAACGCATGGCTGGCAGCCTAGACGCTTTGCAGCGTGAATTTAAAAGCATAAGAACCGGCAGGGTTTCGACTGATATCCTTGACGGCGTGCGCGTCGAGGCATATGGGAACGACCATATGCCGCTTAATCAGCTTGCTTCTGTCAGCGTTTTGGATGCACGTACGCTTGGGGTCCAAGTCTGGGACCGAGAACAAGTAAAAGCGGTTGAGCGCGGTATAAGCGAATCTGGCCTGGGTCTTAATCCAGTAGTGGAAGGTACAGTTATGCGTATCATAATTCCCGATATAAGCGAGGAGAGAAGAAAAGAATTGCTTAAGGTTGCCTCTAAACACGCTGAGAATTCACGTATTTCGGTCAGGAATATACGTCGTGATGGAATGGAGGCGATAAAGCGTAAAGAAAAAGATAAAGAAATCTCCGAAGACGAGCAGAAGCGTTTCTCTGCCCAAATACAAAAACTTACCGACGATTTTATAAAGCAAACCGATGAGGCGTTTGCTGCCAAAGAAAAAGACATTATGCGCGTATAAATAACCCGTATGACTGATAAAGCTATCCCGAATCATGTGGCGCTTATTGCCGACGGAAACAGACGTTGGGCTAAAGCCAACGGCATGCCGAATAAATATGGCCACAGAAAAGGTTCCGACGCGTTGGAGATCTTGATCAATACAGCTGCATCGAAAGGTATTAAATTCTTTACATCATTCATTTTCTCTACTGAAAATTGGCAGCGCACCCAGGAAGAAGTTGATTATCTGATGGACCTGCTTGAAAAGAAAATTTTATCCCGCAAAGTTGATGAATATGCAGATAAAGGATACAGGATCAGGGTTATTGGAGATCGCAGTACTCTTCGCCCCAATATTGTCAAAGGAATAGAGCGCGCCGAGAACCTGACCAAAGATAACGATGTTATGACGGTTGTGCTTGCTATTAATTATGGAGGACGACTTGATATCACGAATGCCGCGCGTAATATCTGCAGGAAAGTACTGGATGGCGAAATCAGCCTAGAAGCAATAGACGAAAGCACAGTAGGCAACGCCTTATACACAACCGGCATTCCCGATCCAGATATGCTAATTCGTACCGGAGGCGAATATCGTATTAGCAACTTTTTATTATGGCAGTTTGCATATACAGAGATATTTTTCTGTGACAAGCTTCTGCCGGATATAAAAGAAGCCGATTTGGATGAGATTTTAACTGCCTACGCCCAAAGAAAACGCCGCTTTGGACAGTAGAAACCAATCGATTTCACCGAAAAAATAAATTTAATATACTTATGATAAACACAACGCGCCTATAATTACCTTTCGGCAGGCTCGTCCAAGGTTACTATGAATGACAGTATAAAAGACTGGATACGGTGGCTTGAAGTAGAGAAAGGATACTCTCGTAACACAATTACCTCTTACAAGATTGATTTTGTGCACTTTGCCCAATTCATGTCAGAGCATGCCGAAATTGACATAGAATCTGATGTCTGCGACATGAAGGCTTCTGACTTAAGGGCGTGGTTGTCTTCTAGAATCAGGCGCGGCCATGGCGCTAAATCAAATGCAAGGGCGCTTTCCTCTGTAAAATCGTTTTTTTCCTGCCGACTCCGTCGCGGAAAGAAAATTCCCGAATTTGTGCTTAGATTCAGGGCGCCTAAGGTTATTCCTTCACTGCCAAGGCCCTTGACGCAAAGCCAAGCACATAATGTTATTGAACACGAAGAACGCACCAAAACTCAATGGATCGCTGTGCGTAATAAAGCTTTGCTAATCCTGCTGTATGGCGCGGGGCTTAGAATCAACGAGGCTCTTTCGCTGGATCATGCCAACATAAATCTCGCAAAAAAAGAGGCGCTTATTAACGGCAAGGGAGGTAAGCAGAGACACGTTCCGCTGTTGCCAATAGTGCGTGACGCCCTAAGCCAATATGTTGAACTTTGTCCATACCCTCGTTCTGCATCCGATCCAGTGTTTTACGGAGCAAGAGGCAAGCGCCTTGCAGCGCCAGTGTTTGAAAGGCACGTATCTAAGATAAGGCAGACGCTTAACCTTAAAGAATCGGCCACCCCCCACGCTCTTAGACACAGCTTCGCTAGTCATTTGGTTGCTAACGGGGTAGGAATCCGCACAGTACAGGAACTGCTCGGGCACGCAAGCTTAGCCAGCACTCAAGTCTATACCGACATATCCGATGCAAGACTAATGGAAATCTATCGGGAGACGCATCCGCTTAGCAGAACGGTTGATATCTGACATGCCAATAAGATGATAATACGCGATTAATTCTCGTCGTTTTAAGTCAACAACCGTGTTATTCACTAAATAAAGCAATACAGTTGGGTATTTGTATCGTGTTTTATAAATTAAAAAAACTCCTTAAACACAGCGCCGCCTTAAAGATAGGCGTGTATATATATCGCAATATTATCACAAATACAGGCAAACTTTTTAAAAAGTGTAGGTTGAAATCAGGCGATGGAGCAACTCACAAAGCGTTGTCAATGAATGAATCGTTGGCATACATCAAAAGCGTTTTTAACGATTATAAAAAAGTATCTGGCAAAGAAAGGTTTTATGGAAAAGTGCTAGAATTGGGGCCTGGAGATTGCGATGGCGTTGGTTTGCTGTTTTTAAATGATGGGGCTTCTCATGTTGATCTTGCAGATCGCTTTTACTCAGCAAGAGACTCTGAGCAGCAAAAGCGTATCTTTGACTGTTTAATAGCCGAGTATCCAGAATTATCGCAGTTGCGCTCTGATTTGGGCAAGCGCTTGATTAGATACTATGGAGAGGATGCTAGCGGGGAAAAATTTTTCGATAAGAGTGGGGGGGGGGGGGGTACGACGTCATAGTTTCACGCGCTGTGCTTGAGCATGTTGACGACCCTGCGCTTGTGATAAAAAAGATGTACGCCTCTTTAAACCAAGGGGGATGTCTGATTCATAAGGTTGATCTTAGAGATCACCACATGTTTTCGCCGGAAAAGAGCCCTGTAAAGTTCCTTGAGGTTTCTGGGTTTTTATATAAGCTGATGACTTATGGATCTGGGCTGCCCAATAGATGCTTGTTTCACAAGTATAAAAAACTCTTAAAATCACTAAGCCCCAGCGTTAAGTTTTTCTGCACAGGATTACACGGGATCGACTCTTTTCAAGAAATTTATAAAATAGACGACATTCCTACAGAACTGGAAAATCGCGCGATAGCTTTTATCGACAGCAACAGACATCTATTCGCGGACGAATTTAAAGAGGTTTCAAGCAAAGACTTGGCAGTTTCTAGTTTCTTTTTTGTTCTTGAAAAGTAAAAAAACCATCTCGCCCGTTTTATTCACAAAAAATGTGTATATGTTTGTGAAAAAATCTTTTAAAGCGAATTTGTAACTAGAGTTGAATGTGGTGCCTATTTTTTAGCAGAGTGAGCTTGGAGAGTAAGTAGTGGCACGTCAACAACGACAGCTTTAGTAAATTACCCGGCGTCTTCGTTTTTTCTTGATTTTGACTGGGACAACTTTTAGCAGTTAATGGGCAATATAAGGGGAGGTTTTCTATAGTTTACGTTCCTGCGTCTTCGGACAGTAAGCACAGAGTGAATCGCGGCATTACTGCTGTGCGTGTTTTGGTAATTGACGAAAACGGCGATACGCTTGGCGCGCTCAGTCGAAACGAGGCCTTAGATCGGGCCGCAGAGGTTTCTTTGGATCTCGTAGAAGTCTCGCCAAATTCTGATCCGCCGGTGTGCAGGATTATGGATTATGGAAGGTTTAGATATGAATCTAAGAAAAAGAAAACTGAGGCGAAAAAGAATCAGAAAGTAGTAAATATAAAAGAAATTAAGCTAACGCCCAATATTGGCGAGCATGATTATCAAGTAAAAATGGCCAACCTCAAAAAGTTTATAGCATCAGGAGATAAGGTAAAAGTAACTTTACGGTTCCGAGGCAGGGAACTTTCTCATAAAGAGCTGGGTGAAAAGCTGATAGACCGAGTCTTACAAGAATGTGAAGAATTTGCGAAACCAGAGGATTTGGCCAAAATGGAAGGAAAGCAAATGATTATAACTTTGTGTTCGGTTAAGATCTAATAGCAGTGTCGAGGTTATTCTTGCCCGGTCGACACATAAGTGGTAGCTGTAGGGTTCCGTACACAATAAACTGAGGTTTAAGAGCAGATGAGCAAAGAAAGAGAATCTCAAATAAAAGGAGAAACCAGCTCAGAGCCGTCTATGGTGATCATAGCTCAGTTCATTAAGGACTTTTCTTTTGAAAATCCTAATCCAACAGCGCTCATGAGTGGAGAATCTACCGTTCAGCCGAACATTAATGTAAACTTTAAAGTTGACGTTAAAAGCGTCTCCAAGGACGTTTATGAAATATCGCTCTCAACTACCATAAACGCTAAGCAAGAAAGCAAGCAAATGTTTTTACTGGATCTTTGTTATGCTGGACTATTTAGTCTTACCAATATGAATCAGGAAATGCTTGACATGGTTAGTAATGTTGAATGCCCCAGGATGTTGTTCCCATTCCTCAGGAGCATAGTCGCAAATGCTACCGCCGATGGAGGATTCGCTCCGCTTTACTTGTCGCCTGTAAATTTCTTAGAATTTTATAACCAACAAATACAAAGTAAGTAAATTTTACTAGCTTCGGCATCATATTTTGGAGGATAAATTGAACGCTAAAACCCTTCATATCACGCGCATAGGCGACATAGATGCTTTCGATGTGAAAAATGATGCGATTCTTATGCCTGTTTGCATTGCTAACGCTGCGTTGCTGGAAAAATATCCTGAATTTATGGATTTGGATTTCAAAGACCCGTTTCCAACTGAGCAACAAAGAGAAGGTATCTACCAACGAGTTATACGGTTCTCTGAAGATAAATGCCGCGAGCTAAGAGACCGTATAGCCGGCAAATGCTCAGTTTCCTATCCAGAACATATATTAAACTTCATATACGGTTACAGCATATTCTCGCTGACTATAGAGGTGACCTACAGATATCACGCGATTAAAGACCAGCTAAAAGGCCTAACACGAGACCATTTTGTTGTTAATACGGTCAATGCTGAGTTTCCACGAAGATATACGCAAAATTATCAATATTTCAACAATTTGACTGGTTCGCTTAGCTACCAAGAGTGGCTGACAGCAGCGATTTTAGAGCATATAAACGACCATAGAATAAAAATCGTGCGCTCTCGCAGTTGGAGTCCTGTGCCGGAGGATTTTTTACAAACCTCGTTCACAGAGCGTTTGTCGGGGCTATTAAAATCAAGCTCAACATGGAAAAAGCCTTGGCGTATTGCCTATTTCGCTATAGACGAGATTTGGAAGACGCTGCCCAAAAAATACAAGCCATTCGATCAAATTCGGTCAATAGACAGCGTTATGTCAATTCCGTTTTCTTTGATTTTATTCATAAAAAGTTTTTGTAAAACTATCGATAAGTTTGTAATTCCTGCCGACACTAAGTCGGCGGCGGTTCTAGACAACGATGCATTCGATGAAGTAGAGCCGTTGGTCGACGAAATTCTGGATAAGGTTTTTGATTTTGAAAGAATTGTTGGCGACTTTCATTCGAGAATACAAGCAAACATTGAAGATTTACCAAAAAGAACTGGCGATATTTTTAACAGGACATCGTTTGCTAATGATGATTTGGCATTTTATCAAGCGGCGGCAATGCTTGTGGGGTGCCGATTGTTTTTTGTCCAACATGGGTCAGATTACGCCACTCTGAAACGAAATCCGATAGGAGAAATCATAGAAGATAGAGGAACGGGTTTTGTCTTTGCTGGACACGCTAAACACCCAAATTGCAAATCGCATGCAATATCGATGCCATCTGCGTTTTTTTCCAGGTACGCATACAAGAAGTTGCTCAAATACGACGATTTGGTTTTTGTAACTACGGTCTTTTATCCTGAAATGGAGTATGTTTTTATGCAGAGAGATAGTGTTTTTCGTGTTTTGAAAGACGAAGCAAATTTTATAAACGGGCTTTCTGAAGAGATCAGGCCGCATTTGATCTTTAGGGACCATGCGAATTACAGGGCTTGGAATCCCAATTTTAGCCATACCGAATATCTAAAGCGCCGAATCAAAGATTTGCGTTTTTTGAATGAAGGCGTTGACGTTTCTAAAAGAATGTTGGGCAGCAAACTCATAGTATCAAACTATATCAGCACCCTGTGGTATGAAGCTATGGCCGCAAACGTTCCTATGGTCACCTATCCTATAGATTATAACTTTAGAGGACTTGTACCCGAGGTAGAGGAATTTTACGAGCGCATGAAAAAAGCTGGCGTCATGCACAGCGACTATAAGAGCGCTCTGAACAAGGTTCACGAGATTTGGTCGGATGTGGATTCCTGGTGGTATTCCAAGGAAATTCAGCAATTGAGGGATGAGTTTTGCTATCGCTATGCTTGGTCCAGCAAAACCTGGCGACGCGATTGGATGAAATTTCTCTGGAATCTTTAGGGCGGTGGTCTCGTTTCGCTGCGAACTTAGTCCACTTCGCTCTTTACAATTTGGGCTATCTTTCATAGACTGTTCGCCACAGGATGGTGGTTTTATGGGGGCGTAGCGCAATTGGCTAGAGCAGCGGTCTCCAAAACCGCAGGTTGTGGGTTCGAGTCCTTCCGCCCCTGCCAGTTCTGTGTATCGAGTCGTTAAGTTAAGTGGAGTTACTGTGGAAATTAATCCAGCAAAGTTTATAAGAGAGGTTCGCAGCGAAATAGGCCGAGTAACATGGCCCAGTAAGCAAGAGACAACCTCCACAACCATAAGCGTTTTTATTATGGTTTTTGTCGCAATGCTGTTTTTTATAGCGTCCGATCTGGTTATATATAACGTCATAAAAAAGCTTATAGGCCTGGAGGTATAGCCTATGCCTATGCGCTGGTATGTTTTGAATGTCTATTCCGGCTTTGAGAAAAAGGTTGTAGGGGATATTCTTGAGCGTGCTGAAAATAAGGGGTTGGCGTCTTTTTTTGGGCAAATGCTGGTCCCGTCTGAGGACGTGATCGAGGTCAAGCGAGGAGTAAAGACCTCAACTGAAAAGTGCTTTTATCCCGGATATATACTCGTCGAGATGGATATGAACGACGAAAGCAATTATCTGGTTAAGACCGTCCCAAGAGTAGGAGGATTTCTTGGTTCGAAATCTAAGCCAATGCCGATTACTGCGGCCGAAGTGGACCGTATCCTGAACCGAGTGGCCGAAAGCGTGTCTCATCCTAATAACACGATTATATTTGAGATTGGAGAAAAGATTCGGGTGTGCGAGGGGCCATTCAATACATTCAATGGAACAGTTGAAGAAATTGATCAAGAGAAAGAGCGCTTGAAAGTCTCGGTTTCCATATTTGGAAGGCCAACTAATGTCGACCTTGGTTTCTATCAGGTCGAAAAGACTTAAGGCCGGTAAGGAACGACTTTCGTTATGGGCGCTGTTGTAAAGCTTAAAGTCTTATGTTAGAAAGGCGCTAGTAATATTTAGCAATGAAAGCACAATCTTTTTAAGGTATATCAATGGCCAAGAAGATCGCCGGTTACATAAAGCTTCAGGTTCCTGCTGGCAAAGCTAATCCTTCTCCTCCGATTGGTCCGGCTTTGGGCCAGCGTGGGCTTAATATTATGGATTTTTGTAAGGCTTTTAATGCTCAAAGCCAGAATATGGAGGCTGGTACGCCTATTCCGGTTGTAATTACGGCTTATGTGGACAAAACGTTCTCGTTTGTAATGAAGACGCCTCCGGTGACGTTTTTCCTGAAAAAGATGGCAAAAATTGAGAAAGGGGCCAGCGCCCCCGGCAGAGGTTTTGTTGGGCGTGTTACGCTAGACCAAGTAAGGGAAATCGCCCGTTTAAAAAAAACAGATTTGAATGCTAATGATGAAGAAGCCGCTATGCGTATGATCGAAGGGTCGGCGCGTTCTATGAGTCTGGAGGTAGTTAGTTAATGGTCAAACTTTGTAAAAGACTTAAGAAAATCCGCGAGTTGATTGATTCCAGCCGTTCTTATAGTTTGTCAGAAGCGGTTGCCGTTTTAAAGAAAAGCGTTCCTTGTAAATTTGATGAAACGGTTGATATTGCGGTCAACTTGAATATAGATCCGCGTAAAACCGAGCAGAACATACGCGGCATGGTGACGATGCCGAATGGCACCGGTAAAAGCGTACGGGTTGCGGTTTTTGCTAAAGGCCCTAAGGCTGATGAAGCCAAAGCTGCGGGGGCAGATCTTGTCGGCGCTGATGATTTGGCTGAATCAGTTTCTGGCGGGAAAATAGATTTTGATGTTTGTATCGCCACGCCTGACATGATGGGGGTGGTGGGCAAGCTTGGTAAGCTGCTCGGCCCGAAAGGGCTTATGCCTAATCCAAAGCTTGGCACAGTTGTTCAGGATGTGGCTATGGCGGTCAAGTCGGCAAAAGGCGGACAGGTGGAGTATAAGCTTGAAAAGGCTGGCATAATTCACGCCGGTATATGCAAGCTAAGCTTTGATGCGACGGCCATTGAAGGCAATATCAGAGCCTTTTTAGGCGCGGTGTTAAAAGCTAAGCCGACTGGGGTTAAAGGTTCCTACTTGAAAAAGGTATCGGTTTCGACTACCATGGGGCCTGGTGTGCAGATTGATGTTTCAAGCGTCGCGTCAGCTTAGCGGCTCTTGAAGCGAGGGTTCCCCTGGGAAGTAGGGGAAGTGATGTGTAAGGTTCTGTCTAAGACCGCCGGTGCTTTTGGCTTAATTTCCGGCGTAGATGGCGATCGGTTCTTCCGTCCATGTCTTGGCAAATCCTAATTGTTAAAGTGAAGGTGAAATGGATCGCGTCCAGAAACGACAGCTTATTGACAAGCTCAAGGAAGCCTCATCTGAGGCCAACCTTGCAGTGTTGGTCAAATACAATGGGCTGACCGTCGCAGAGGCATTGGATCTTAGGAACAAAATGCGAGCCGCCGAAGCGTCTTATGTTGTTGTAAAAAACACGCTTGCTCGTATCGCGTTGTCTGAGACTAAGTTTGGCCCAATGACGGATCTTTTTAAGGGACAAACAGCCATTGCTATCTCGCAATCTCCGGTCGCTGCGGCGAAGGTTGCCGTCGAATTTGCCAAAGAGTTTGAAGAGAAATTTGAGATTATTGCCGGATGTATGGACGGCCAGGTGTTATCCATATCCGATGTAAAGATGTTGGCTTCGCTGCCTTCGCTCGATGGGCTTCGGTCTAAAATTATTGCGATTATTTCTGCTTCTGCGCAGAAAATCGCAGCTGTCTTGCAGGCCCCAGCCGGGCAGTTGGCGCGTTTGTTTGGGGCTTATTCAAGTAAAGGTTAGTTTTTTAATGGAGAACAGGCATGAGTGCAGATTTAGATAAAATTATCGATACGCTTTCCAAGCTTACTGTATTGGAAGCGGCAGAGCTGAGCAAGAAGCTTGAAGAAGTATGGGGGGTCAGCGCTGCGGCTCCGGTTGCGATGGCGGCTGCTCCTACGGCTGCGGCTGCTCCTGTCGCGGAAGAAAAAACAGAATTTAACGTGGTTTTAACTGACGTTGGCGCTGAAAAGATTAAAGTCATTAAGGCGGTAAGAGAAATAACCGGCCTCGGCTTAACTGAAGCAAAAACTTTGGTCGAATCCGCTCCAAAGCCTTTGAAGGAAGGGGTTAACAAAGATGAAGCCGCAGAGATTAAGAAAAAGATCGAAGAAGCCGGCGCTAAAGTCGAAATAAAATAAGAGCGCGGCCGTAAATCGACCACATACGCATCTCAGTGGAATGTATCATCATATGATAATGGGGACACTCGTTTTTCTGGCGAGGGTTTCCAAATACGGGCGGCGAGATGTGCGTTTAAATTCAAAGTATGAATTTGTGAAAGACTGGTCGTTTAGTTAGATCCAGGCGAGGAGATCTGATAAAATTTAGAAGCGAGTCCAATATAGTGCAGCCTGAGCTGCGGCTCGGAGGTCGAGAGGGCTTCCTCGATTGCCAGTTCTGCGAACTGGACTCGTTTTAGGCTAAAACTACTGCCGGATTCAAGGTTATTAACTGTATCTGAATAGAAACTTGATACATGATTATATTTTGCTAACTCTGCGAACTGGACTTTATTTGAGTTAGAATTATTGTCGAACTTAAAGTCATGAGCTTCGTCCAAAAGAGAACTTGATTTGTAATTATAGGTTGCTGGTTCTTCGAACTGAATTTGTTTTAGGTTAAAATCGTTACTGGACTCAAAGTTACTAATTGCATCCAAATAACAACTTGATGCATGACTATGTTTTGCCAGTTCTTCGAACTGGACTTTATTTGAGTTAGAATTATTGTCGAACTTAAAGTCATGAGCTTCGTCCAAAAGAGAACTTGATTTGTAATTATAGGTTGCTAATTCTTCGAACTGATCTTGTTTTAGG